>NZ_BLVO01000005.1 GCF_013340285.1 Desulfovibrio subterraneus
ACTGACACCGGAGCCGTGACCGAAGACGTGACCGTAGCTGCCTCCGGTACGCTGACGGCCGAGGATGCGGACGCCGGTGAAAGCGGGTTCGTGGTGCATGGAGCCGATGCCCCGCTGGATGGTTCCTACGGCAAGCTGACCATCACTGAAACCGGTGAATGGAAATACGAGCTGGACGGCCGCGCACAGGCGCTGGACAATGGCGACGTCCGCACCGAGACCTTTACGGTGACAACCAACGGCGGCGACACGCACACCATCACCATCACGGTGAACGGTACCGAAGATGCACCCGTCATCACCGGAACTGACACCGGAGCCGTGACCGAAGACGTGACCGTAGCTGCCTCCGGTACGCTGACGGCCGTGGATGCGGACGCCGGTGAAAGCGGGTTCGTGGTGCATGGAGCCGATGCCCCGCTGGATGGTTCCTACGGCAAGCTGACCATCACTGAAACCGGTGAATGGAAATACGAGCTGGACGGCCGCGCACAGGCGCTGGACAATGGCGACGTCCGCACCGAGACCTTTACGGTGACAACCAACGGCGGCGACACGCACACCATCACCATCACGGTGAACGGTACCAACGACAAGCCCGTGGTTACGCTGGCAACCGGTTCCAACCTCATCATCAACGGCAGCTTTGAAGACGGCGTGAACTTTGGCGGTTCCAACTGGACCAAGGCCGACTCGCTGCCGGGCTGGAAGAACGAATCCGATACCTCCATGGAGCCCCATAAGGGCAGCCATATGAACGTCGGCACGACTGACGGTGAGAACTATATGGACCTTGGCGGTTCGCCCGGTAACGCCCATATCTCGCAGACTATCGAAGGGCTTTCCGACGGCGAGACTTATACGCTGCAGTTCTCCATGTTTGACAAGGCATTCAAGGCAGGGAATGCGGATTCCGGCACGCTGGAAGTCTACTGGAACGGCCATCTTGTGGCGACGTTGCATGGTGATTCGGCATCGTGGTCTGAGGTGAGCCTCAATCTGGTGGCGGATGGTACCAGCGGTACTCTTTCGTTCAAGGAAGTAGGCACCTCCACCGACAACCACGGCATAGCACTGGACAACGTCCGGCTGTTCGGCACCGCCGGGGCTGATGTTACCGTGGCCGAGCATGTTGCCAACGGCACAGTTGTGGCTACCGCTGCCGGATCTGACGTGGACGCAGGCGACACCCTCTCTTTCTGGTTGCTCGATGGTGAAGGAAACAGGGTGAACACCCTGAATGGCTTCGCTATCAACCAGACAACCGGGGTTGTTTCCGTCGTCGATTCAAACATGATCGATTACGAATCTGCCACCAACCATGCCATCACGCTCAAGGTCGTCTCTTTTGATGGCACGGAGAATTCTGTTCCGCAGGACCTTACGGTCAATATTACCGACGTTCCGGAAGTGCTCTTTACGACCAGCCATCAGGAAACCCAAACTCCGAATTATACGAACGAATTTGCTACCCAGTTCGATCAGAGCGGCACCAGGGTTGTGAACGGACATGCCGTGACTGTGGGCAAATATGGTGGAACAGACAGCATTTCCGTGGACAAGTGGAATGGCGTGAAGAGCGTGCAGGCCACTTCGTCCGGCGATGCAGACGTCACCATAAACAACTTCGTTCATGTTGACGTGAACCTCGGCTCGGCCAATGACGACGATGCCAAGGGCAGCAACGTGCTGATTAACAACGCCAAGCGCGGTAACGTGACCACCGGCAATGATGGTGACCATATTACCATTCATGCACAGACCAACGACAAGCCGAATACCGGCTGGTCCGATACCTTCACCATCCACACCAATGATGGCGATGATACGCTGGACCTCGTGGGCTCCGGTCTGAAAAATCAGGGTGGCAGCACGGTCTTTGTCGTGGATGCGGGCAGCGGTAACGACACCGTGAACATTTCCGGTGAGAACTACAGCCTGAACATCAACGGCGGTGCTGGGAACGATACCATAACCGTTTCCGGCAGTGCAGCGCACAGCACGCTTGCCGGCGGCGATGGCGTAGACCATGTGACCGTGACCGGCGCCTTGGCGCACAGCGTTGTCAGCGGTGAAGATGTGGATATAAACGGCAGCGTGTTCAACAGCACGCTGACCGGCGAAGATATCACTATCGGCGGAGCGCTGGACTCAAGCTCTGTATCCGGCGGTGACATAACCGTGGGCGGGTCTGTATCCAACAGCACCCTTTCCGGCGGTACCGGAGACGATACCATCCGCATCGGTGGCAATGCCACTAACGTGACTCTGTCCGGTGGGGAAGGAAGCGATCGCATAACCGTGGTGGGCAACTACTCCGGCCCTGCCATCGACGGTGGTTCCGGTGACGACTTCATATCCATCGCGGGCTCCACAACCGGAGCGCACCTTGTGGGCGGTATCGGTAATGATGAGCTTATCGCCGGAAGCGGAACGGATACGCTGACCGGCGGTGTCGGCAACGACACCATGGACGGCGGAGCAGGGTATGATACCGCCATTCTCCAAGGCAACTTCAATGAATACCGCGTGACCGACCTTGGTGATGACGGCTTGCGTTTTGAGCGGATTTCCGACGGAGCCGTTGTGGAAACCGATATCATCAAGAACGTTGAAAACTTCACCTTTGGTGACAAGCACGACCTGAATCTGACGGATGTGCTGAACAATGTTCCGTCGGATGTGGGTATGGCCCGCGCTACGGGCTCCGCTTCCGTGCTCAGCACTGCAACGCTGCATCTGGACGCGCATGCGGTCAACGGAGTTGCACCTTCCACCGTGCATTTCAATAGTAGTGACGGTTTGGGTGGTGTGGGGAGCTGGACTGATACTGCGGGCTTCCCGAACAACGCCTATGCACAGGATACCACCTATGATCCCCATTATGATGCATCTGTGCTGAACGGGCATGGCGGGATATCCTTTGCGAATACCGATCTCATTGCCGCTGCAGGCATCGACATCAAGGCTGAGAAAGACATCAACTCCGGTTCGGATGACACCGGCAAGTCTTTTGCCGTTGTCTTTGAAACCGGAGCCGTGGATGGTTCCATGCAGGTGGTCTATGATAACGGGACGCTCTGGGGTGGCTATAACATCGTAATCGGTGCTGATAATCATCTTTACGCGCAGATATATGACACTTCGTTCTGGAAAAATTCTTCGACTCAGATTGATCTCGGGCTCGCGCAGGCAGACACCACATATTCAGTGATAGTGGACCATGACGATGTAGCGGATACGCTCTCGGTCTGGTGCAACGGGCAGGAGTATTCCGATTCTGTTGCCGGAAATATTCATCTTGTCGAATCGTCTGATATCGGTATTGGCGGGGCTGCTGGTTGGCTATACACACCAGACCATGCCTTTGATCTTGGCGACCACACCTTCAAGGGCTCTGTCGGCGAAGTCATCCAGTGGAATGAGTCACTTGGTGACAAGGTGGATGACGTTCAGTCGTACCTTGACCAGAAGTGGTTTGCCTCGGGCGACAGCCTGACCGTGGGCGCGCATGATGGCATGATTCTCGGTTCCCTTTCCGCCCATGATGCGGACAACGACCCGCTGACTTACAGCCTGAGCAATGATGGCGGCCTGGTGAACCTTGTGTCTACCGGAAGCGAGCATCATATTGTGCTCAACACGCTTGTCGATTCGGGCATGCATGATATCCGCTTCGATGTAACAGCGACGGATTCTCATGCAGCCTCGCATTCGGAGCGCTTCATTGTTGATGTCAACGATCCCTCCGGTACCATTTCGCTTGGCGCTGCGGACACGGGACACGATGTGACCATCATAGGTCTCGATAAGGGCGAGAAGCTTGATCTGAGTCAGCTGCTGCAGGACGAGCACAGAGACACTCTGGACCAGTATCTGCATTTCTCGACCGAGACCGAAGGCGGCAGCACCAACACGCTGATTACTGTTGATGTGCATGGCGGCGGCAACTTTGGTGCCGGTTCCCAGCAGATTACGCTGGTCGGAGTGGACATGACCTCCGGAGGTCATGTGGACTCTGCATCCATCCTGAATGACCTGCTTGCCAACGGCAAGCTCGTGACTGACCTGTAGGTTGAACGGAATGCATACACCCCGTTGTCTTGAGGCGGCGGGGTGTTTTTTGCCTGAAAGAACGCAACGGTGACTGTTTGCGGTATGTGTAAACCAATCTGTTGCAATAATTGAATATAAATAGAATGGGGGCAACGTGAGTTTGCGAATTCTCAAATCCATGCGCGCGGTGGGCATGGCTGTCTGTCTGTGTCTGAGCGGCTTGGTAATGGGTGACGTGGCGTTGGCTGGTGAGACCAGCCTGAGAGACAGTGTTATGGCCACCCTGAAGCAGCATCCCTATCTCCAGTCCATGGGAAAGGTGAAGGATGCTGCGGAACAGGATTATAAGCAGGCCCGGGGCGGCTTCTTCCCCAAACTGGACGCCAGCGCTCAGTACGGGGCGGAATCCTACAGCGATGCAGCTACCCGCAGGTCACAGAACGACAACGATGTGACGGACCGTATGGATGCAAGCCTTACAGCCACACAGCTTCTCTGGGACGGTCATGCGACCGAGGGCCGTACTGATGCCGCGCTGGCTGGCATGCGGTCTGCCGAGAGCCAGTTTGTGGATGTGGCTGATACCCTGGGGCTGGATGCTGTCATTGCGCACGTTTCTGTCTACAGACAGCAGCTGCTGGTTGCACTGGCACAGGACAACGTTTCCGAACACAAAGATATTCTGGCATCCATGGAAGAGCGTGAACGAGTCGGGGCGGGCAGCCTTGCAGATGTGACGCAGACCCGTGGACGCCTTGCCCGGGCCATGACAACGCTTTCTGCCACCAGAAACGAGCTCAATGCGGCCGTGGCAAACTATTATCGTCTGACCGGTGATGCTCCCAAGGAACTTGCACTTGCCGAATTGCCCGGTGCTGTTCCGGCCAACGTTGATGCGGCAGCCAAGGATACCCTGAACAACAACCCCAAGCTTACTTCGCTGATGGCGGAAGTGGACAGGGCTGTGCAGACGGTTGTGCAGAACGAGGCTAACTATTATCCGGAGTTCAACCTCAAGGCTTCTTCCGGCTTTACGCAGAATGCGGATGCTTCCGAAACCTACACCAAGAAGGATCAGCTCATGGTAACCATGGACTGGAATCTCTTCAACGGTGGTTCGGACGTTGCCGGTGTGCAGGCGGCCAAGTCCCGCAAACTGGCTGCCGAACTGAACCTGCGTGATATGCGCGATTCTCTTATGGAAAGCGTGGCAGCAAGCTGGAGCCAATATGAGGCCGCCCGCGAGCAGGTGAGCCTGTATGAAGAAGCTGTGGAATACAACCGCCAGACCCGCGACATGTACGCCCAGCAGTTCACCGTCGGCCAGCGCAGCCTGCTGGATGTGCTTGATGCCGAGAATGAACTCTTTAATACGCAGAGCCAGCTTGTTACCGCCCAGATGAATGTGGTGATCGGCGGTTTCCGCCTGCTTACCCTGAGCGGCAATATTCTTCCTGCGCTGGAAATTGATAAGAAGGAATACAGCCAGAAGTCCATGTAACCGTTTCTGCGCTGGCTTTATTACGATGAATCAAGGGACGCCTCCGGGCGTCCCTTTTGTTTTTGCCGTGGCGTGCAGCGAATTCCAGACGGGCATGTTTACGCTCCATGGTGCGTTGCAATTGGTCAGACCTTCATGGTATCTTGCTTTATTACAGGCATGAATACCGGAGAGTGCAGCGATGCACCGGTCAGAACAAGGAGCATGACATGGAATTGAAAACAGTGGGCTGGATCGGAACCGGAGTCATGGGAAAGTCCATGTGCGGACATTTGATGAAGGCCGGTTATGCAGCCAATGTATATAACCGTACTCCCGAAAAGGCTGCCGACCTTGTGGCTGCGGGGGCCAGACTGTGTGCCACGCCTGCCGAAGTGGCAGCAAACAGCGATGTCGTGTTCACCATTGTCGGTTTTCCCACGGATGTTGAACAGGTGTATTTCGGGCCTGAAGGCATCATCAGCAATGCCCGTAAGGGTACTGTCGTGGTGGATATGACCACGTCGAAACCCGCACTTGCGCAGGCCATTGCCGCAGAAGCGCAGGCACACGGCGTGGAGGCTCTGGATGCGCCTGTTTCCGGCGGTGATCTAGGTGCGAGAAATGCCACGCTGGCCATCATGGTGGGCGGCAGTCAGGCTGTGTACGAGAAGGTGCTGCCCTTCTTTAACGCCATGGGTAAGACCATCCAGCTCATGGGACCCGCAGGGGCAGGCCAGCATACCAAGATGTGCAACCAGATACTCATAGCCGGAACCATGATCGGCGTGGTGGAATCGCTGCTCTATGCCGCCCGTGCGGGAATGGATCACGATGCCGTCATAGATATCATCGGCAGCGGTGCAGCAAGCTCCTGGTCCATCAACAACCTTGGCCGTCGTATTGCCAAGGGCGACTACGATCCCGGCTTCTACATCAAGCATTTCGTCAAGGACATGGGCATAGCGCTGGAAGAAGCGCGGGCCATGAAGCTGGCGCTTCCCGGCCTTGCTCTGGTGCATCAGCTGTACGTGGCTGCGCAGGGGCAGGGGCTGGAGAATCTCGGCACGCAGGGCCTCTACAAGGCCTGCCTCACCGTGAACGGGCTGCAGTAGCGTTGCTGGCGGGAACAGTGGCGGGGGACAGACGTTTTTCCTGAAATAAGACAAGGGCCGCTCCCGCAAAGGGGCGGCCCTTGTTTCGTTGATTCGCGGGGGAGAAAACAAAAAAGCTCCGACATATGCCGGAGCTTTTGCATTCCGTGTGGTGCCCAAGAGAGGACTCGAACCTCCATGAGGGAACCCTCACTAGACCCTGAACCTAGCGTGTCTACCAATTCCACCACTTGGGCACGGAACGTGCCGAGATATTTTCTCGGCGTCGAGGAGAGGTGTTTATCGAGATTGTGTTTGCTTTGCAAGCAAATTCTTGCGGCATGATGAAAAAAAATGCCATGCTCCGCATGCAGGGCGCAGTGTTGTCATTCTCCGCTGTTCTTGTCACCATTTCGGGGACTTGGGCAAAATGAGCGGCAATCCGCATCGGGCCTTGATGCTATGGCGCTTTTGAGGTAGCAATATTCGCTTTCACAAACGGTTTTTTCTTCCTGCCCGGGGGAGGAGGGAAAAAAACTTGCCGTTGGCGGTATGCATGGAAATCGCACGAGAATTACAGGAAATTTCCATAGATCTTTCACGAGGCTGTTGTGTGACCATCGGAAACTTTGATGGTGTGCACAACGGTCATCGCAAACTTATTCGCCGCACCATGGAAAAGGCAGCAAAGCTGGGGCTCCCCAGCGTTGTCGTTACCTTTTGTCCTCATCCGCTCAAGGTGCTGGCCGGAGCGCACGCAGCTCCCCTGATTACCGATTACGAAAAAAAGCTCGACCTCTTCGAGGCGCTGGGCGTTGATCTTGTATTGATGCTGGAGTTCACAAAGGCCCTTGCGGGTATGGAGCCTGAGCAGTTCGTGCGCGAAGTGCTGGTTGAGGGGCTGCATATGAAGGAGCTGGTTGTCGGTTACGACTATTCCTTCGGCAAGGGGCGCAAGGGCAACTTCGAGTTGCTCAGCGAGCTGGGTGCCAGGTTCGGGTATGCCACGGAACGGCTTGACCCTGTCATCATAGACGGTGCCATCGTCAGCTCCACCCGCATCCGCGATATGATCAAGGCCGGCAGGGTCTGGTATGTCCGTCCTCTCATGGATCGTTTTTACGTCGTGAGAGGGACCGTGGTGCATGGCATGGACCGTGGCGGCAAGCTGCTCGGGTTTCCCACGGCCAACATGCGCGTACGCGACGAACTGCATCCCATGCCCGGCGTGTACGCAACGTGGGCAGAGGTGGATGGCAAGGTCTACAAGGCCGTGACCAACATCGGGACCAATCCTACCTTCGGCAACGACGAAATCAGTGTTGAAACCTTCATCATGGATTTCGATCAGGATATTTATGGCTGGGAACTGCGGCTGAATTTTGTCACCCGCCTGCGTGACGAGAAAAAGTTCGGCAGCCTTGATGAGCTTGTGGCGCAGATTACCAAGGACATTTCCTTGGCGCGCCAGATTTTGGAAACTCCCGAGGCCCAGCTGTAGCGTTGTTTTTCGCTGTCCAGCTCCCGGCCTGAATAACACAGGCGGAGGCTGTCAGCTTTCGCCGGACGGCCTGACAGGATGCGGATGCATCCGCTGCTGGTCGGACTGTCTGACGCTGTTTGCGTATTGTCAGCAAACGCCCTCTAACGGGAGTTTGCTTTTCGGCGTTATGCCGTCTACAGATTGATCGGGAGTATGCTCATGTTCAGTCCCCTGAAGCGTCTCTGGAGGAAGTATCTCTACCTCTACCGCAACATAACATATGTGCGGATGCTGGTTATCGGGATATTTCTGGGGGTGCTCACAGGTATCGCCTCCATTCTTTTCTTTTTAGGTATTGAATATTTCAAGCATCTCATTCAGGGGCAATGGGCCGGAATGAATCTGCCTGCCCCGGCTGGAGAAGCCATGTTCCATGGAGAAGGTGCCGAGCACTACCGCCCGTGGATCATACCGCTTTCCTGTGCCGTTGTAGGGCTGGTCACCGGCTGGCTGGTTGAACGTTTTCTGCCGCACTCCATCAATGGCATGACCGATGGCACAGATGCCATGATCAAGGCCTTCCATCAGGACAGAGGGGTTATCAAGCCCTGTGCTCCCTTGATCAAGGGCATCACCTCCATTTTTACCATTGCCTCCGGCGGATCCGCCGGTCGTGAAGGGCCAATTTCACAGATCGGTGCGGGCCTCGGTTCATGGATGGCGGATTTTCTGGGACTTTCCGTCAAGGAACGGCGCATTCTCATGCTCACGGGGGCTGCCGGTGGTCTTGGGGCTGTGTTCCGCGCACCGCTCGGGGGAGCACTCACAGCCATCGAAGTGATCTACAAGGAAGACTTCGAATCGGAAGCGATTCTGCCTGCAGTCATTTCTTCGGTGGTGGCCTATTCGATTTTTACCTTTGCGTTTGGCACTGAGCCGATGTTCGGCATTCCCGAATTTTCGTTCAGCAATATCTTTGAACTGCCGTTTTACGTCATCCTCGCCTTTGCATGTGCCCTTACCGGCTGGATGTATGTACGTACGTTCCAGTACCTCAAGTATTCCGTATTCGAGAAGATGCGTGCCAAGGTAGGCATCATGTGGACCATGGCCGCTGGCGGCCTGATCATGGGCATGTTCGGCATGATGTATCCCAAGGTTATTTCCGGCGGCTACGGCTGGCTTGAGCAGGCCATTCTGGGCGAGCTGACCATTACCACGATGGTTGTGGTGGTGCTGGCAAAAACGCTGGCAACGTCCATAACGCTTGGGTCAGGTATGAGCGGCGGCATGTTTGCACCGGCTCTCTTTGTGGGCGGCATGACAGGCGGGGTTGTAGGCTTCAGTGCGCACAAGTTCTATCCGGATGTCGTGGCCCAGCCCGGGGGATACGTGCTGGTGGGCATGGCCGCGTTCTTTGCAGGCGTAGCCAATGCGCCCATCGGCCCGCTGGTTATGGTCTGCGAACTGACGCAGGGCTATGGTCTGCTTGCGCCGCTCATGCTTGCTTCGGCCATCTGTCTTGTCGTGAGCCGCAAGACCTCGCTCTATGAGAATCAGCTGGAAAACAAGTTCGAATCTCCTGCGCATATCAACGACGCCACCATCAATATTCTTGAAAAACTTCACGTGTCAGACTTTTTCCAGCGTGGTCGCGTGACCATTCTGGAGGAATCCATCACGCTTAAAGCCCTGACCGATATCATCGCCGGAACGAACGAGTTCTTCTTTCCGGTCAAGAACCACGATGGTGAAATAACCGGTATTCTGTCGCTCAACGACGTGCGTAATCTGCTGTACGAAGAATGCCTGTTCGATCTTGTTATCGTGGGTGAGCTGGCCAGACCGCCTATCACCCTGGAAGAGAACGACGATCTTTACACCGCCCTGCTCAAGTTCGTGGACAGCGATCTGGGGCAGATTCCCGTTATCAAGGATAACGATCCCCACACTATTCTCGGCCTTATCAACAGGGCTGACGTATTCAGGGCGTATACGACGCACCTGCGGGTCATTCAGGCCGAAGAGTAGTACGGCCGAGTCAGAACAACAAAAGCGCACCGTTTCTTCGCGAGACGGTGCGCTTTTTTACAGAAGGCTTGTGAGACAAGGCGGCGCCTGTTCGCTGTCTTTGAGCATGAGCACAAGATCATGAATGTGCTGGCGGGCAGCAAGCACCGCCTGTACCACCAGTGGGTCGAACTGTGTTCCCGAGCAGCGCTGCAGTTCTTCCAGAGCCTGATCGAAGGTCATGGACGCGCGATAGGGTCTGTCCTGCAGCATGGCGGAGAGTGAATCCGCCGCTGCAATGATTCTTGCCCCCCTTGGAATGGCATTGCCTCCCAGACCGAAAGGATACCCCTTTCCGTCATACCGTTCATGATGGTGTAGAATCATGGCCTGAATGCCCGTCATGTTCGAAAAAGCCTGTACCGGCTGAACGATGTTGGCCCCGATGGAGGGGTGCATCTTTATGAGCCGCATCTCTTCTTCGTTAAGCGGCCCTTCCTTCTGGAGCACCCTGTCCGGAACACCGATTTTGCCGATATCATGCAGATGGCCGGCAATGTGGAGGATGTCAGACTCATGGCAGGTCATGCCCAGTGTTTGGCCTATGGCTTGGGCAATAATGGCCACTTCTTCTGAATGGCAGCTGGTTCTCGGATCTTTGGCGTCGATGGCGTTGCCGAGAGATTCGGCGAACTGGTGTAATGAACGGCTCACCGCCTCGTCACAGGCGGTTGTGCAATGCTCGGCAGAGGGGAGCGGACAGCAGGCGCCCTGCAGCTGTTTTGCGGCGTGCAGGGGCTTATACGCTACCGGAGTCTTGGAGCGGACGTGATAAAGTTGTTTCATGGTGGGCTGTTAGGGCAAAAGATTGAGTGTGTATTGAAAATGAAATTCGTTTTCACGAATAGGGGCTTTTCATGCGGGTGTCAAATGAAAACAGGCGCTGCTTCTGCGTACCGGAACGGGAAAGACCTTTTGTGATTTGAAGCTGTGCGGTGCAGGTGTTGCCGCTCATCGCGCCTTTGAGAGGGAGGCGCGCCGTAATGTTGGTCTGCGCCACGGAGGAGAGTCATAATGCCTTATGACAGAAGAGCGGGTATACAGAAGCGCGACAGATGAGTGGACATGCGGAACAGAAAACACAGGGCAGAAAAAGGGCACATGCAGGGTGGTTTGATGTTCGTTATGCTGCCTGTTGTCTGCGTGGAGGAACTGCGGGGGATAGAGATGCCTCCGGGATGTGCCATTTTTGCCTCTCAGCGTGAGCTGTGAGAGGTAATTTGACTTGGGGCTGGCAGACGGAGGGATAGCTCTGTTTCAGGGGCGGAAAGGGCGTTTTTTGAAGAATGAGGTTTTAGGGTTTGAAAAAACAAAAGCCCCCGCTTTCGCGGGGGCCCCTGCTAAAAAAAACTATGCGGTACTACTTGATGATCTTGAAGGCAGCGCGGCGGTTCTTGGACCACACAGCCTCGCCCGTGCCTTCAAGGGCAGGACGTTCTTCACCGAAAGATACCACTTCGATCTGGGAAGCGGAAACGCCGAGCACCATAAGGTATTCCTTAACGGCGCGAGCGCGGCGCTCACCCAGTGCAAGGTTGTATTCTTCAGTACCGCGGTCGTCACAATGACCTTCCACCAGCACGCGCAGCTGGGGGAACTTCTTCATGACAGCGGCCTTGTTCTTCAGGGAGTCACGGTAGTCAGCCTTGATGTCGAACTTGTCGAACTCAAAGTATACCAGTTCATCGGTGATAACCATACGGGCCTTGTTCAGGGCTTCTGCAAGCTCCTGTTCGGCGGTCATGGCACCGGAATCAACAGTTTCGACCGGAGCCTGCTCCACAGTGGAAGCCTGCTCAGGGGTAGCAGCTACCTGCTTCTTGGCACAGCCGAAGCTCATAGCCAGTACCAAAACCATAAAAAGTGCCAGCCCGATCCGTTTCATGTTACGCATTGAATATTCCTCCTAATGCTCTGTACAAATCTCTATTAGCAGACACACAATGGTCAGCCTCTATCCCTTTTTCACACGTTCAGCAGGTTGTCTGCGCTTTGAATTCCAAAGCCGATCACACAACGAACGCGACAGTATCGTAGCTTAGGCATAGATTTTGTCAAGATGAATACTATTGGTTATCAATGGGTTCTTAGGCACTCGCTGGCTGCCAAGCCAGATGCCAAGCCTATGCCGAGGGAAAAAATATTTTTTTATTCAGGAACGAATCCCCATGAAGGCATGGTGTCTTCACCGGGTCCGGTGGGCACCAAGCGGGGGTCTCCGCCGTGGCGCGTTGTCAGGTATATCTTGTACTGGCCTGTCCTGCTTGAGGAAAATGCCAGAAAGTATCCGTCGGGGGCAAATGCGGGCATTTCATCGTTGCCCGGACCGAAGGTTACCTGCTTTTCACGGCCGGTAACGAGGTCCAGAACGAAGATGCGGTGCTGCCCGTCCACCATGCGGGAAAAGGCCACCAGCTCACCGTCGGGCGAGATGCTGGGGTTGGTGTTGTATTTGCCTTCGCGGGTTACACGCTCGTCGCTGCCGGTCTTCAGATCTTTCAGGAAGATGTGCGGATTGCCTCTGCGGCTGGAAACGTAGGCCATCTTCGTGCCGGTGGCATCGAAGGAGGGCGAAACGTCAATGGCCCAGTTTTCAATCAGCGTGGATTCCTTCTGGAAGATGTGGTTCAGCAGGTAGATATCGGGGTTGCCGCCGGAAGCAAGGCTCACGGCCACCTTGTTGTTGGGAAGGAAGGTGGGGCCGATGATGGTGTTGCCGGGGAACTTGATATGCTGCACACGGCGCGTGAGGCGGTCCCACACCCCGAGGGAGTGGTAGCGGTCGCCGATGTGGCTGAAGATGATGTAGCGGCCGTCAGGCGACCACGAAGGCGAAAGGCTCAGGCCCTTCAGCTTGGTGAGCTGACGCAGATCGCGGCCGGTGGCATGCACGGACCAGATGTCTTTCTGGGTTTTGCCGGCTTTTTTTACGAAAGCGAGGGTGGAGAGGAAGAAATCTCCCCGTCCCGTGAGTGCCTTCATGAAATCGGCGCAGAAGCGGTCTGCAACGCGGGGCAGCATTTCAGGCGTGATATCGTAGTAGGCCTTGCCGAGAACAAGTTTGCCGGAAAGCACTTCGTACACGCGCAGCTCCACGCTGGGAGACTTGCCCGGTGCAGGGGTAGGCCAGCCCGCGGTGATGAGCAGGTCAACACCTGCCAGCTGGTAGCGGCGCATGTCCACATCGGGGGCCTTGAATCCGGCGAGCCGGTTGCCACCGAGAATCGTGCCGCCTTCCACCACGTTGAGGAAGGGCAGGTAGTAGAGGTTGCCGTCGATCAGCTTCTTGAGTTGGGAACCCATGACAGGTGCCCCGGTAATGGGTCCGGCCGGTCCGGCACTGCCGAGCGGTTCTGCGGTGACCAGATTCAGAGCGCCCTGACCCGGTCCGTAGATATCCACTTCGAGCGAACGCGCATGGGCCTGCAGCACCGTCAGGGCGAGGGTTACGATTAGGAGAAAGGTCGTTCTGAGATGTTTCATGATAATTGTACTCTTCAATTCATGCAGGCCCGAGAGAGCGTGCAGTGATGTCGTCTATTCGTGACTGTTGAAGTTGATGGTTATTTCCGAAATATCCGGCGAAGGCGGTTTGGGAAGTACCTTGGTATCCGCTACCGCACGCAGGGTTGATGCGTCAAAGTCTGCGCGGCCTGAAGAGGCCACGATCTTGGCGTCGAGAATGGAACCTTCGGGTGAAATAATGACCCGCACTCTCGTCGAAAGCTGATCCTTAATAGCCGCGCGTGGGAAATGCCAGCTCTCCTTTATGCGTTGCTGAATGACGATGCCCCATAGTTCTACTTCGGGGGGGATGTCATATATCTTGTTTTCGTTTTGCTGTGCGGAATGCTCCGTTGTAATTGGTGCAGCCTCTTTTGATTGTGTGTCGCTCTGTATCTCCGCATGCCTTTTTGCAGCTGGAAAGGTGCAGGCATTCAGAGAGATAAGCGCTATGGCTATGCAGCTAATTAATAACGTGGCACGGAACATATATTGATTGTCGCAATTTGAGAGCGTTATTCGTGACTGTTGAAGTTGATGGTTATTTCCGAAATATCCGGCGAAGGCGGCTTGGGAAGTACCTTGGTATCCGCTACCGCACGCAGGGTTGATGCGTCAAAGTCTGCGCGGCCTGAAGAGGCCACGATCTTGGCGTCGAGAATGGAACCTTCGGGCGAAAGCATTATCCGCACGCTAGCCGTGAGCTGGTCACGGGTTGCCATCTGCGGAAAACGCCAGTTATCTCTCACGAGCTTCTGCACGGCAATGGCATACAGGTCTTCTATGCTGCCGACAACACCGTCGGAAGGCGGACCTTCAATGCCCTCTTCACCGGCTTCTGCCAGTGCGTCCTGCAGTGCCTTGTCCTGAGAGACAGATTCCTGCAGCGCCGCAAGTTCCTTGCTGAGCTGCTGCTGACCGGAGACGGCGCGTTGTTTCTCGGCCTTCTTGACGGTCTTGGAAGTGTCTGCCAGCGCTTCGCGCAGAATATCGTCGGCGGATTTCTCCGGCTTCTTTTCGGGTTTCTTTTGCGGTTCGGGCTTTTTGTCCGGTTCCGACTTCTTGTCCGGCTTGTCCTTCTTGTCGTCCTTGGGCTTGGGCTGTTCCGCCACCTTGGGTGCCTCTGGCACAACGGCCTTTTTGGGGCTTATGGGGGTGGCGTCGGGCTTGGGCTCGGGCTTGGGTGCGGGAACAGGCTTGGCCGCAGGCTGGGGCTTGGGAGCCGGAGCAGGGGCCGGAGCGGGTTCCGGTGCCGGAGGCGGAGGCGTGGCGGGAGAAGGTTCCGGCTTGGGTTTGACTACGGGGCCGGCAACCTTGTTGCCGGGCGCAACCTTGCCCACCGGACGCTTGCCCGAAAGCGCGACCAGTTTCACCTGATATACAGGAACGTCCAGCCGCACCTTACTTGAGCTTGCAGGCCAATAGATCATGCCTATCACAAGCAGAAGGTGCAGACAGAGGGAGAGCAGCGTGCTGATAAAACGCATCAGATTGGACGCCTACTTGGTTTTCTTCTGGTCCTTGGGTTCGTCGGGCTGTTCCGCTACCACACCAAGGTTGGCTATGCCTGCTGCCTTGATATGCCCCATGGCCTGAACCACGACGCCGTAAGGCACTTCCCTGTCTGCACGCAGGAAAAGCTGTTTATTCTGTTCCTTGACCAGACGGATGATGTGTCCTTCCAGATCGTCGAAGGTGACAGGGTATTCGTCAAGGAACATGGCGCCGTCGCGGCGGATGGTCATGACGAGGTGTTCACTGTCCGTAGGCAGCACTTCAACGGTCTGGGTCTGGGGCAGGTCCACTTCAAGTCCCTGCGTCATGAGCGGTGCTGTGACCATGAAAATGATCAGCAGAACCAGCATGACGTCAACGAAGGGCGTGACGTTGATTTCCGCCACAAAGCCCTTGCTGTTTCCGACAGAAGCTCCCATGGCTATCTCCTAGCGCTTTTCGCCGGGAATGCGGGCGACGGTTTGGGAGGCGGGACGGGTAGCGCCGAGTTCGCGCTGAACACGGTTGAGGAAGGCACCGGCAAAGTTGACCAGCTGCACTTCAATGCCGTTGAGCATGCCGAGGAACAGGTTGTAGCCCATGGTGGCGGGAATGGCCACGGCCAGGCCGATGGCGGTGGCGACAAGGGCTTCGGATATGCCGGGGGCAACTGCAGCAAGGGTTGCAGTCTTCATCTGCCCGATGGAATGGAAGGAGTGCATGATGCCCCAAACCGTTCCGAACAGTCCGATGAAGGGGGCGGAGTTTGCGCAGGTGGCAAGGAAGGACAGCGATGTGCCCATCTTTGATGTCTGCATGCTCACACCCTGACGCAGCGCGCGGCGCACGTTGTCCGCGAGAATATCGGAATTGCTGCCCAGCTCGCGCAGGCGGTTGTATTCGGCCACGCCTTCCTGCGCCACGCTGTACACGGGCGAGGTGGCGTCGCTGCCCAGAGACTGCACGGCTTCGCGCAGATCCTTGGCGGCCTGGAAGTCGGCAAGTCCCTTTTCCGCCTTGGCGCGGGCGGCGCTCAGGTGAAACCATTTCTGGAACATGAGGGACCAGCTGGTGATGGACATGATGATCAGCAGGGCAAGCACGCATTTTACAACGAAAGTTGCCTGCCACAGCAGCATAAAGACATTGGAATCGCCCATGAAATCTCTCCGAAAAAGTAGTGTTGTCGGTAGTAACCGATTTGTTTTTTTGGTAAAACTTCCTCTTGCTTTAGAGGAACCTATCAAGACCCGGGCAGAAAATCCGCTCAAGGGGGATTGATTGGCAGCCTTGTAACGTAAAAAAAGCGGGGTATAAAGCATGTTTCCCCCGCCATTCCCCGTAAACGGCCTAAACGCGTCTCCCTTTTGGCCGCAGAGCTCGGGCGTACGCCATCGGGCGGGCAGACGCGTTTGTAAAATTTTCTATCATTATAATATAGTCTGCCGCCGGTTCTCCCGAACTCATTGGCTGTCGGCAACCGGTTGGCCCGGTCGCAACCGTTCGTTGCCCTTTACCACCACCGGCATACCGGCCGAAAGGCCGGGGCCGTGCACGGCCACTTCGTTGCCGAGCCAGGCATCAATGGTAACGGGAACAGGTTCGGCCTTGCCATCGCGCACGGTCCATAACGTTGTCTGCCCCCGCTGACTGATCACGGCATCGCGCGGAACAATGGTTGCTTCAACCTGTGTTCCGGCTGGCAGGCTCACTTTGGCTTCCATTCCCTGCATGAGGCCGCTTATATTCCCTATGCGCACTTTTACGGGGAATGTTCTTGTGGTGAGATTGCCCTGCGGAATAATGGCGGAAATGGTACCCGCGTGCGCGTTGCCGAGAACTGATACGGATACGTTCTGCCCCTTGCTCAGGAAGGGAAGCACTACCTGCGGCACTTCGACAACCGCTTCGACCACATCGTTGCGGGCAAGTGTGGCAATGACCGTGCCCGGAGAAACCCATTCCCCGCGGCTTGCGTGTTTTTTCAGCACGACACCCGCAAAGGGAGCCCTTATGTGGCTCTTGGCAATTTCCAGTTTCAGGCGTTCGGCTTCCGCCTTGAACGAAAGCGCTTTCTGCTGCAGGGCCTTCATGGTCAGGCGGGCTTCGTCAAACTCTTTTTCCGAAACGGATTTGGAGGAATAGAGCGTGTTCATGCGCCCGAACTCGAGTCTGGCACTCTCTAAATCTGCAAGCGCCTGCGCATGCTGTGCCTTTGCGGCTTCCAGATCTTTAGAGAGCAGCGCGTTGTCCAGTTCCACCATAATGTGGTCTGCGGCAAGGATGTCGCCTTCTTCAAAAAAGGCGGCGCTTACTCTTCCCTGCACTTCCGCAGCCACATCCGAAACCTCGGGAAATTCAATGGAACCTATGAACTCGTTCTGCAAGGTCACATTGCCGGTGCGGGCCTTTGCGGTGACAACGGGAACCGCAGGCTGCTGCTGCACGCCCTGTTTGTCTTCAGCCTGTGCAGCCTGTGCCGCTACCCGCATGGGAACGGCCATGGCCGTGAGCCAAAGGATGATGAGAATACAATGAAGAATTCCGTGAGGACGGGATGTGAACATTATAAGTCTCCGGAGCCTGCCGTGGTGGCGTTGGTGCTGTATTGCGCCTGATATCCGCATGGCAGATCTTCTTGTACCGCAAATCAGGAAAGAACGAAACAGGGATGACGCGATGATTGATGCAGCCTGGGGATTACGTAAAAAAACGTAAACGCTCATTCCCATACCTTGATAGCAGGTGGAAAAGGAGGTACAGAGGTAAAGATTATATATTGATCAGGCTTGTTTCGGTAGAGGGCATCATGTTTTCGGTTTTTTTCCTGAGAAGGGCATGTGCAAGCAGCATGTGTATTCTTTTTTCAGGCATGCCGGTTCATGCCAGCACCCTTTGCCTGTTTTCCATAAGGAGTGATTTCATGCGCATTCGCAAACAGTCCGTTCTGCTCTCTTTTCTGCTCGTCAGTCTGCTGGCTTTTTCCGCCCATGCTGAGGAAATGACGTTTGACCTTGAAGCTACTGTAAACAAGGCCCTCAAGGACAACCCCAGCATTGAGGCATCCCGCGCATCCGCTCTTGGAGCCGAGGAAGGTCGCAAGGCCGCCCGTGGCGCGTTCGGTCCCAAGCTGACCGCCTCGTACGGGTATACCTACAAAGACCATAAGAAGAATTATCGTGATGCTCCTATCTACGATGATGATTACTACTCTCTTGGCGCAAATGTAAGCCAGCCCCTCTTTACTGGCTTCAACATCCTGTCCACCTATCAGAAGGCTGAACTGTCCAAGGAAAGTGCAGAGCTTGCCAAGGACCAGACCGAGCTTTCGCTTATTCTCAATGTACAGGAAAATTTCATCAACCTGCTCATCGCCCGCGAGAACGTGCGCAGCGCGCAGGCCACTCTTGAACGTCTTG
Organism: Desulfovibrio subterraneus; assembly: GCF_013340285.1. NCBI lineage: Bacteria > Pseudomonadati > Thermodesulfobacteriota > Desulfovibrionia > Desulfovibrionales > Desulfovibrionaceae > Desulfovibrio > Desulfovibrio subterraneus. The sequence goes on from NZ_BLVO01000005.1 coordinate 18,601, forward strand.
CTTCGCAGCTCAAGGTGACGCAGGCGTACTACGACGTGGGTCTGCAGCCCCGCATTGACGTGCTCCGCGCCGAAGTGCAGCTTTCCGATGCTGAAAATTCCCTGCTGCAGGCAGAGAACGCCCGCGAAATTCAGCGCACCCGCCTGAACACGCTGCTCAATCTGCCGCTGGATGCCGACGTGAAGTACATGGGTGAACTTGTCTACACGCCGATACCCATGGACCTGGAAGCAAGCCTGAATTTTGCCGCCAAGGAACGCCCCGACCTGCTCATCGCCCGCAAGGCCATCGACATTGCCATGAAGGATCTGAAGATCACCGAAAGTGACTTCTATCCCCAGCTGGCTGCCTCGTTCGACTGGTCCAGAATGGGCGATCATCCGCAGGTGGACGGCAGCGACTTTGCCCGTACCGAATTCAGCGAATGGGAAGCCAAGGCCACCATGTCGTGGGAACTGTTCTCCTGGGGTACCACATACTATGCCGCACAGCGCGACAAGCAGACCATTGCCAAGCTGAAGGCCGAAGAAGCCAGCACCTGGCAGGAAGCCCTGTACGAAATCAAGTCCCGTCACCTGAGCATTGCAGAAGCTGCAAAGCGTATCAAGGTGGCCCAGAAGACTGTTGATTCCGCACAGGAAGCATACCGTATGGCCCTTGCACGTTATCAGGCACAGGTTGGCACCAACAACGACGTACTTGATGCGCAGGCTGACCTTTCCTCTGCCGAAGCTTCCTACACCAAGGCACAGGGCGACTACATGATCGCCATTGCCCGTCTGTATAACGCCATCGGCGAAAAGAATCCCGGCCTTAGCACCACAGGCAACTAGCCTGTCCGGTAAGGGATGGAAAAATCAGGCCGGAGTGCATATGCGCTCCGGCCTTTTTTCGTGGGCTGATACCCGTAATGATGCGAAAGAGAAACCTACCCCTTCGCCAGTGTCACGCCGGATAGCTTCTTGTACATGGTAACGGCCGAGGTATCTGTCATGCCGGAAACGAAGTCTGTCACTTCCAGCATTTTCTCGTACAGGCTTTCTTCTGCCGCGTGTCTGCTTTCAGGCAGCAGCTTGAGCAGGGTTCTGTCTCTGGCTGTTGCCTTGCCCGTGTGCTGTCTGAAGACGGCCCCCCCGAAAGACGAGAGCAGGGTGTCCATCACTTCAAAACCGGCGGCTTCTATCTCCACCACCTGCGGGTCCTGATATACCTTGTCGAAATTGACTGTACCCAGCGTGGCGAAGGGGGCCGCAAGTGCCATGTGGCGGGTGAGGCCCTTGTCCAGATGCGTTCCGGCGAGCAGTGCGGCTTCGTGTTGCATGAAGCAGTCCACGGCACTGTGCACCAGCCCGCCTATGGCCAGAGCGCGCAGGAATTCAACCTTCTCCGTCAGGTGGCGCATGGGGTCGAGATGCTCCTTCCACCAGCTGTTCTCGGCCCATATGAAGGGAGTTAGCAGGTTGTAGACATCGTCGTAGGAGACGCGTTTGCGCCTGAAACCATCTTCAAGGTCGGCAATGGAATAGCTTATGTCGTCGGCCGCTTCCACAAGATAGGCAAGCGGGTGGCGCGCCCATGAAGCAAAGGGCAGGTGCGCGTGAGGCACAAGCCCCAGCGGACCGGCAATGTGAGCGAACATGTCCCGCTCTGCGGCGAACAGGCCGAATTTCTTGTATATCCTCTCTGCGCCGGTCATGCAGGCGGCTTCGCACGGGTATTTCATGAAGGCCCCCTGCGTGGCGCAGGTAAGGCGCATGCCAAAGGCCCTGTCAGGGTACTGCAGGCGGCTTAGTATGCGAAATCCCTGTGCATTTCCTTCAAAATGCAGAAAGTCCGCAGCTTCGTTTTCCGTTAAGGCGCCGATAACTTCCTGTCCTTCCGGGGTGCTTGCAAACCACTGGCGAATGGCGTCTTCGCCGCTGTGCCCGAACGGGGGATTGCCAATGTCGTGCGCCAGAGCTGCCGTGGCGACAATGGCACCGAAGTCGTCTTCAGAGAAGGATAGGGGATTGTCTTCTCCGCATTCGCCCGCCAGTTCCGGGTGGGCGGCAATGATGCGGCGTCCGGCGAGGTTGCCGAGTGTGCGGCCGATGTTGGACGCTTCCAAGCTATGGGTAAGGCGTGTGCGCACGTAGTCGGTTTCTGCCAGCGGAAACACCTGCGTCTTGTCCTGCAGGCGGCGGAAGGCGGAAGAAAAGATGATGCGGTCGTGGTCGGTGTTGAAATCCGTACGGCCTTCCTTGGGGCGCTGGCTGCTCTGGCCCGGGCGGGTTGTGGAAAGAAGGCGGGGCCATTCCATGCTGGTCATGACGAATCCTTGCTGGTGTTATGGAAAAGCGCGTTGTCGCGAATAGTGCGGTTTGCGTCCAGCGGGTTTTCCTGTACACAGACCGGAGAACCCGTATCATGAGCATCCGCACGATGGCTGAGCGCTATCAGCATGTTGCATACTTCAGGAGAGACGCATGTTGCAACAGTATTGGCAAGGCTTGCCCTCCGTTTTCAGAAGCCGCTTGCTGCACGGCAGCGCTGGATCGTTCCAGCGCATGCGGCTTGCCTCCCTTGCGCTTGCCGAGGCTGTTCCTTCCACGGCTTCTCCTGAAGCTGGTGCGGCAGGCAGGCAGGGCATCAATCCCGTCATGCTGGCAACGGGGCGCGAGCTGCTTCTGGCTGCGCTGGAAGATGATCCCCTGAAAGGCGACCTTGCACGGCAGGTGCTGGGTGTGGACAGGCAGGCCCCGTGGCTCGACTCCGCCACGCGCACTGCCCTGCTGGAGCTGGCAGCCGCTTTTGCGCGACCTGACAATCTGCGATATTTTCAGCGTCTCGCGCAGCAGGGCGAGTACGCCAAGATCATGTCCTATCTCGACGGTGAGCGGGCCAAGGCGCCGGAGAATGCATACTGGCTGCAGCAGGTGTTGGCCGTAGGCGAACTGGCCGGAGAGCCCGCATGGGCGCTTGAGCATGTGCGCCGTCATTGGCCTGCATCGCTGGCGCAGGGCAATCTGCTCGCCGTTGCCGCAGAGGCGCATCTTCTTGCCGTTATGGGGCGTCATGACGAGGCGCTGGAACGCTCGGCAGGGCATGATGCTGTCGCTCCGGGGCGTTTTCTGCTCGCGGCTGAACGCAGGGCGCATAGCCTGTGCATGAGCGGGCGTGCTGCCGAGGCACAGCAGCTCTGGGGCCGGATTCTGGCTGTCCGCCCGTGGCATGTGAACCTGCTGTGCCGACTGCATGATTCCCTCAAGGGATATGCCAAGCTGGGCGGTTCTGCCAGCCTGGCCGATTCTGACAGACAACATATATTGCATGGCCGCACCGCCGCGCTGCTGTATTCGTGGAACAAGGCCGATGATCTGAATAACGCGCTGCAAAGCCTTGCCCCATCCGCTGACGGACTTTGCACGATACTGGCCCTGAATAACGGTAGCACGGACGGTACCGGCGCGGTTATTGACGCATGGGCTGACCGTCTTGGCGGGCGCATGCAGGCCGTTCACCTGCCCGTGAACATAGGCGCACCCGCCGCGCGCAACTGGCTGAAGAACATGCCGGAACTTGAAACTGCCGAATACGTCGCCTATCTGGACGACGACGCCATTCTGCCGCCGGACTGGCTCGCGCACATGGCGCGCGCCGTGGACGTGTGCCCCGAAGCATCTGTCTGGGGCGGCAAGATCATCGACCGTGCAGCCCCGCACATCATCCAGTCCGCAGACCTGCATCTGGTCATGGCCGGGGGCAGTGACGATGAAATCAATGCCGAGTTCCGGCCCACACGCGCCCATGCCGTTCCTTTCAATGTTTCCGATATTCATGCGCAGGTGGCGGACTGCGGCGGGTTCGACTACATCCGCCCGTGCATTTCCGTCACCGGCTGCTGTCACCTGTTTCGCAGGGCGGACCTCATGACCTGCGGTGACTTTTCGCTATCTCTTTCCCCCTCCCAGTACGACGATCTGGAACACGATCTGCGCATGGCTTCAAAGGGCATGCACTGCGCGTATACGGGCTTTTTGCCGGTGGGGCATATGAAGCGCACAGGCAAGGCCGTGCGCATGTCTGCTGCGCAGTTCGGCAACGGGCTGGGCAACAAGTTCAAGCTGCACGCCATGTATCCCCGCGAGGAGATAGAGCGGCTTATGGATTTTGAGACGACTCTGCTGGAACAGGATTTGCTTCGTAAAGCCGCATTGCTGGATACATTTGCCGCATAATGGCCAGAAAACAGCCTGACAAGAGCCTGACAAGAGCCTGGCAACGGGCCAATACAGGACCGATTACGGCGGACAATTCCGCCGTAGAGCATATTCTTCCATATTTTCATCGTGTTGCAGTACGATGGATGTGTTACGCAGAGACAGGAAAGGAGCACGCATGCATGTCAAATATCTGATCATCGGTGCCGGACCTACCGGCCTTGGCGCAGGTCACAGACTGCGGGAGCTGGGCGAAACCAGCATTCTGCTGCTGGAGCGCAACGCCTATACGGGCGGTCTTGCCACCAGCTTCAAGGATTCCGCAGGCTTTACGTGGGACCTTGGGGGCCACGTGGTGTTTTCGCACTACGGCTATTTTGACAGGCTCATAGAAGACCTGCTCGGCGATCAGTATCTTGAGCACCAGCGCATAGCTGCCGTGCGCATGTTCGAGCGCTGGGTTCCCTATCCCTTCCAGAACAATCTGCGCTATCTGCCCAAGGAAGTGCAGTGGGAGATTGTGGAAGCCATGCTGCCCGGTCGCAGACCCGAGGCGCACCCCACCAACTTCCGCGAGTGGATAGAGGTGGTGTTCGGCGCAGGCATAGCCAAGTATTTCATGGTTCCCTACAACTTCAAGGTGTGGGCAACCCCTGCCGAGAAAATGGCGTATAACTGGATAGGCGAGCGGGTTTCTGTCGTTGATCTGGAAATGGTGCTGAAGAACCTTGTTCTTGAGCTGGATAACAAGAGCTGGGGGCCGAACAACGTGTTCCGCTTTCCCCTGTTCGGCGGAACGGGCGATATTTTCAACCGCATGGGTGACAGGCTCAACGATTTTGTGCGGCGGAATACCGACGTTGTGGCCGTTGATCCGGTTGCCAAGTCGGTGCGCACGGCGGATGGCGAAACCATCACCTATGACAATCTGCTGAACACGGGCCCGCTGGACCTGTTTGTGCTGAACAGCATAAATACGTCCAACGAAACGTTGCGTGCAGCCGCCGCGAACCTTACGCACAACTCAGTCTATGTGGCGGGTGTGGGCGTGGACGGCATGCGCGATGATCCCACCTGCTGGATGTATTTCCCCGAGAACAACTCGCCGTTCTACCGCGTGACCAACTTCCACAACTATTCGCCCAACAACGCGGGCAAGCCCGGTGCATCGCGTGCGCTGATGTGTGAGGTTTCCTATTCCGAGCACAAGCACGAAGACCTTTCCACCCTCATGGAAACCACCGTGCAGGGGCTGGTGAACACCGCGCTCATGGACGAGAATGACCGCAGGAATATTCTTTCCACATGGTCCTATCCCCTCGATTACGGGTACCCCGTGCCGACCCTTGAGCGCGATCCTGCGCTGCGTGTGTTGCAGCCGTGGCTGGAGTCCTGCCAGATATACTCCCGCGGCCGTTTCGGTGGCTGGCAGTATGAGGCCGCCAATATGGACCACTCCGTCATGCAGGGCGTGGAATGGGCAGAGCGCATGGTGCAGGGCAAGGCTGAAACCACGTATGTGGTGAAGTAGAGCGGCTGGCCTGAGAGAATCTTGAGGCGGAAGGGGAACCTTCCGCCTTTTTCGTGTTGCTCTATGAAAAATCATCTGGCCTGTATTGCCTGTTGCACACATACGGCCCTCAATGTACCAAAGGGCATCACACGTATGTTCGAAACGGGGGAAGGGTGATGGATTACCTGCAATACATACAGTATGTTGCCGTGGCGTGCGGCGTCATGTGCCTGATAGACTGTGCCGGTGCGGTACTCCGTCATCCGTTTGCCGCAGGGCTGCTCCGCAGGCGGTTTCCCGCTGCGGCAGCACAGCCGGATGCGCAGTATTTCACGGCGCACTGGTTGTTACGCTATGTCTGTTGCGGGCTCGCCGCAGTGACGCTGTGTCTGGCCGAATGGTATGGCAGCAAACCTCGCGCCGCTGCGGAGCAGGCGGAATGGCCTGTTATTGCCGTGGGGCTGGTGTTCTTTGCAGTGCTGTTCGTCCTGCTGGCCTTTGCCTCTTACTGGCACGGGGCCGTGCTGGCCGGCGACAAGCTGTATTTTGCGGGCATCGCGCCATGGCAGACCGTTGTTGCCCCTGTTGGGGAGATTACGGTTGACGGAGGGGAGAACCCTTCCGGCAGGCGGCGGGATATCTTCCGGCTGTACAACGTGTATCGGGGTGAAGATCGGCGTTATTCCTCCATGCTCCCCGGTCTGGGTATGGCTGTCCGGCTGGTGGCACCCAAGGCGGCTCCGCTGGCTGCCGTGGATTTCGGTCAGGTGGTCGTGGCACATGTGGTGGAATCCGTGGCCGAGGCTGTGCACGGCAAAAAGGAATCCCGATGATCCCGATAACGGCTGGCCTTACTGCTGACATTATCGGGCTGATCGCATGGACCCCGGCACAACTCTGTGTGCTGCTGGGCGTTCTTGATCTCGCGTTGCTCGCATTGGGGCATGACCTGCGCGTGCATTTTTTCTACTGGCGCATGGCGCGGCGCGGGGTGAATGTTGCCACACCCAAGGATCTGTTCACCGTCCGGCGCTGGAAACAATATGCCTGCCTGCTGCTCTTTCTCTATTTCTATCAGGCTCCTGCGGGCGGCGTGCAGGAGATACTTGGCGGAAATCCTGAGTTGTTAGGCAGCCCCATGTTTTTCGTGTGCTGCATGTTGGCGTTGTTCTTAGGCATTCTCTATCTTTCCGGATTCTGGCATTTTATGCTGGTGGAAGCCGAAACCGTGCATCTGCTCACTCTCAATCCGTTCCGCGCACTCTGTGTTCCGCGCAAGGACGTGTATACGGATTCCAAGGATTGGGGCGACCTTGCCGTCAACACGCTCTACATCGGCAACCGGGACAACAGGCACACCGTGTTTCTGGAAAAGCTGCAAGATGCGGGGTTCGAGAACATGAAGAATACCGAGTTTGTCCAGCCTGAGAAATAAGGTTGACTTTACAGGGTTTTGTATGCGTTTTGGCTGTGGTGGCTGATGGGTTTATTTGTTGTCTGAAACAGAGTAATAAAGGATCGTTTATGAATGAGGTAAACAAGGAAAATACAACTCTGAGAACCTATATCGTCTCATTTATTGCGGCAGTTGTCGGAGTCTTATTGATTGTGTGGGGAGAAAATTTGGCTTCAGGCCATACTGTAATTAAGCCGATATTGAATAATATTGGATCTATTGTTTTGGCAACAGCTCTGCTGGCAACGATATGGGAGCTGTTCGTTAAGCGGAGTTTTGTTTGTGAAATTATTGATATGATGAGATCGGATTATAGTGTTATCGAATCTGGTATAGAGATGATAACTCTTGATTTTAGTGAAATAATCTGGGGTAATTATCTTAAAAATAACAAATCGTTAGATATTTATTTTGCATATGGTAGGACTTGGAGGAATCATAACGCTACTTATCTTAATGATATGTCTAAAGTGAATGGCGCTGCGGTCAGGGTTATTCTCCCAGATGTTTCTGATGAGCTTTTGATTTCAAGTATGGCAAGTAGATTTGGGTATAGTGTTGAAAGGTTGAAGGGTGAAATTGAAGATGCTGTAAAAGATTTCCGTGAAATATTTCAACAAAATGGAGAAAATGTAAGTTTGAAAATATATTTATGCAAAAAAAATCCTGTTTACAGTATGTATATATTTGATAATAAGGCAATATTTTCAATGTATAAGCATAGCAGGGGGAGAGGTGGTGTCCCAACTTTTGTATTAAACAATCAAGGGAAGTTGTTTAATTTTTTGAGATGTGAATTTGATAGTTTGATTGCAGATGAAGATATTACCAGAGAAATATAGATTGGAGGTAAAAGGTATGAATATTGATGATGTGCAATTACTAAATAATGATATTCCATATAGCGTATATGAGATGGCTGTTTCCTCTCGTGTGGTTTCTATTGATATAGAGACGACTGGGTTGGATTGGAATGTTGACAAGATGGCGACATGTCAAATTTGTATACCAAATAAATTTATTGGTATTGTAAGGGTTGATGATGATAATATTGGCAATAATTTGATTAATATTATTAATAACAGTGGAATTGCTAAAATATTTCATTATGCTGTGTTTGATTTGAGGTTCTTCGTAAATAAATGGGCTGCTGAACCTTCAAATATAATATGTACGAAAATATGCTCTAAAATTGTGTCCCCAGATGAGAAGGATCACAGTCTTAAGGGGTTATTGAAAAAATATTTAAATGTTGAAATTGATAAAACGCAGAGATTGTCTGATTGGACGATTAGTCTTAATGAAGAACAGATTGAATACGCTGTGAAAGATGTGTTGTATTTGTATGATCTTTACAAGTCTCTTGATGTTAATTTGGAAAATCTTGGGAGGAGAGGGTTGGCAAGAGCAGCATTTGAGTTTGTTCCAACTCGGGTTGTCCTTGATATTATTGGGAGTGGAGATGTTATGTCATATTAGTGACTTTGTTTTGTTTGATTCAGCGGCAGCGCAGGGGCAATAATTCGCCAAGATAGATGCCTTGCTCTGTCACGCGTGCACGGTGGGGATAGACCTCCACTCCCGCATCAAGGGCCTGCCAGAAGAGTTCTGCATAGGCCGGGTCTATGAAATCCGCAGGGCCGAAGCAGTTGCCGTCCGCGCGCTGCACCAGATAGAAGAACGCCGCGCGGAATCCCTTTTCCACCAGCCCCATCATTTCCCGCAGGTGCTTCTGGCCGCGCTCGGTGGCCGCATCGGGAAAGCATGCCACGTCATCTTCCACCATTGTCACGTTCTTGCATTCAATCCACAGGGGTGGGCGGTCTGCGTTATCGCTGTCCAGCCGTGCATCCAGACGGCTGTCGCCGTACTTTGCCTCGCGCCGAAGTACGGTGTAGCCGTCTGCCCATGGCAGCTTGCCGGCATGAAAGGCGGCTTCGAGCAATCTGTTGGGCGTCATGGTGTTCACCCCCACCCAGAAGTCGCCCGCAAAGTCGGGCATGCGCACCGCCTCGTGCGTCCACTTGAGTTTGCGGTCGGGGTTGGCCGCAGGCGAGGCCAGAACCTGCATGCCGGGACGCAGCAGGCCGAGCATGGAGCCTGAATTGTTGGAGTGTACCCACACCGATGCATCGTTGTGCACGATTTCAACGCTGAAGCGCTTGACGCGGCGCACAAAAGAGCCGGTGATGCAGCCTGACGGAAAGGGAATGAGAGGAAGTTCGTTCACGGTATATCCTGTGTATTCGCGCTATTGGAACGGCGACCAGTTTGGCTGATCTTTATGCAGGCTTTCAGGTGTTTACAGATGTTGACCAAATTGATAATTCGCGTGAAGCCAACGTCGGTCAATCCAACTGAGAAAGGGGACCCTGCAATGAACATTTCTGACAGATTAAAGCAGCTGAAGCCGTCGGCAACCCTTGCCGTGAATGCCAAGGCATTGGAGCTGAAGGCTCAGGGCAAGGAAATTGTCAGCCTTGCCGTCGGCGAGCCCGACTTTCCCACTCCGGAGCACGTGCGTGAAGCATGCAAGAAGGCCATCGACGAAGGCTTTACCCGTTACGCCGCCGTTCCCGGCCTGCCCGATTTGCGCGAGGCCGTAGCCGCATATTTCAACACCTTCTACGGTGCTCTTGCCGCACCGGAGCATACCATGGTGACCAACGGCGGCAAGCAGGCACTGTACAACCTTTTTCAGGCATTGCTCAACCCCGGAGACGAAGTTCTCATTCCCGGTCCCTACTGGGTGAGCTACCCGCCCATGGTGCAGCTGGCAGAAGGCGTGCCGGTGGTGGTGCCCGCATCCGCCGACGCGGCTTTCAAGGTAACGGTGGAGCAGCTGGAGGCCGCCTGTACCGACAAGACCCGCGTGCTGCTGCTGAACTCGCCCTCTAACCCCACGGGCGCAGCCTACGACAAGGCTCAGATAGACGCCATTGCCCGGTGGGCCATAGACAAGGGCCTGTTCATCATCTCTGACGAAATTTATGACCAGCTCGTTTACGCGCCCGCCGAGCATGCCTCCCTGTGCAGCTGGTGGACCCGCTACCCCGAGCAGGTCTGCGTGGTGAACGGCCTTGCCAAGAGCTTTGCCATGACCGGCTGGCGCATCGGCTACGTGCTTGCGCATGCCGATCTCATCAAGGCCATGACCAAGATTCAGGGGCAGTCCACATCCAACGTCTGTACCTTCGCCCAGAAGGGCGCAGTGGCTGCACTGAACGGCGGGTTCGGCGTTGTGGACGAAATGCGCGGTGCCTTCCGCGCCCGCCGCGATCTTGCCATGCAGATCGTGGGCAGCTGGCCCGAAGTGGTCTGTCCCGTGCCGGAAGGGGCGTTCTACATCTTCCCCGACGTGCACCGCCACTACACCAAGGACATTCCCGATTCCGCCACCCTGTGTACCCGACTGCTCGAAGAGGCTGGCGTGGCGCTTGTTCCCGGTGCCGCCTTCGGTGACGACAACTGTATCCGCATTTCCTACGCCGTGGATGAAACGACCCTGACCACGGCTTTGGACAAGATTGCAAAGGTTCTGTTCAAGTAGGTGCAATGCACCGGAAAATAATGTAGGGTTCCGCCCATACTGCTACCATAACTGGAAATGCATGGCCGCCCGGTAATGATGCCGGGCGGCATATCCGATACCAAGGAGCGGACCCATGACCATCAATACGCTTGACTGGACCAGCGCCTGGAACGGCCGGGTTTCCAAAGCCGATGCGGCCCCCTTCGACATCCGTTGCGGCGACCTTGCCCTGCGCCTTGCCACTGAAATTCGGGCAAATCGTCTGCCCTTCATCAATCTTCCCTACCGTGAAGAGCTGGAAAAGGATCTGGAGGCCCAGACCCCGTGGCTCCAGTCTTTCGAGCACATGTTGCTGCTGGGCATTGGCGGCTCCGCCCTTGGTGCCCGCGCCTTGCAGAAAGCCTTTTATCCCCAGCAGGACAGACCCTGCCACAACGGCCGCAGTCTCTGGATTGCGGACAACGTGGACGCGGCCACCCTTGATGCATGGTTTGAGCTTCTTCCGCCGGAAAAAACCGTCGTGGTTGTCATTTCCAAGTCCGGTGGCACCATTGAGACGCTCTCGCAATATTTCCTCGCCCGCCTGTGGCTGCAGAAGTCGCTGGGAGATGACTGGAAACGCCATGTCATGCTTATCACCGACGAGGCCAAAGGCTATCTGCGGCAGGAGGCAAACGCCCTCGGGCTTGCATCCATGCCGGTGCCTGATTATCTGGGCGGCCGTTATTCCGTGCTTTCCGCCGTCGGGCTCGTGCCTGCCGCATTCCTCGGCATGGACTGGAAGGCCCTTATCCGCGGCGCGCTTGCCGTGGGGGCTCCGCTCCTGAACATGGGCGCGGGCGCTTCCGAGCTGCACCGGCATCCGTCATGGAAGCTTGCCGTGTGGAACAGCGCCCTGATGGCCAAGGGCTATTCACAGATCATCTTTTTCTCGTACGTGCCGCTCTGGGCCCAGTTCGGCCTGTGGTTCACCCAGCTGTGGGCCGAAAGCCTCGGCAAGGAAGGCAAGGGCTCCATGCCGCTGCCTGCCGTGGGCGTGACGGACCAGCATTCCACGCAGCAGATGTTCCTTGATGGCCCGCGTGACAAGGCCTGCCTGCTGCTTTCCTCTCCCAGCCTTTCGCGGGGCAGCCAGTTCGGCAACGATCTGCCCGAAGAATGGGCCTACCTGCGCGGTGCACACTTCGGCGATCTGCTGCAGGCTGAAGGGCTTGGCACCCAGATGGCGCTGACCAAGACCGGCACCCCGCTCATTGAACTGCGCATGGGCAGAACCGGCGAAGAAGAAGCCGGCCGCCTGATGGCGCTGCTTGAAATCACCACCGTGCTCACCGGATGGCTGCTGGATATCAATCCGCTCGACCAGCCCGCCGTGGAGCTTGGGAAACGTCTTGCCAATGCACGGCTCGGCGCACAGGGATATGCGGAGGAATCTGCAGACCTTGAGGCGTTTCTCGGGCGTGCGCCGGAGCAACAGGAGTTCTAATTGACCCCGAGACCGTTGACGGACCAGACACAATTAGGTTTTGCAAAGTTCCTTTCATGGACCTCGCTGGTCCTGATTCTGATCTCCAGTATGATCCTGTCCGTTGTGATCAGCAATTCAGCGCGAACATCCCTGCTGCGCAAGCAGCAGGAGTTCGCGACATTGCTGGCCGAAAACCTGAACCACCAGATATACCGCCGGTTCACCCTGCCCACCATCATCGGTTACGGGCGCATTGCCCTGCGTAACGAGCAGCAGTATGAGCGGCTTGATCAGGTGGTGGAAAGCACCATCCACGGGCTGCACGTCAAAAGCCTGCGTATCTATGACTACGCCAAGATAGTGGCCTACGCCTCGGACCGGAAGGACCTCGGCGAAACCAACATGGCGGGCATGGCGGTGACCAAGGCCCTGAATGAGGGGAAGCACAGCTTCGAGATCGAATCAACCATGTCGCCATGGGTGGCCATGTTCCACTTCGACCTGCCGCCCGGTTCCTTTTCCTTACGCACCACGTACCCTCTTCGCGTGGAGCAGCGGCTCGGCAGAGACGTGTTCAACGAAGATGATCAGCCGGTCATGGGCGTGCTGGAAATCACGCAGGACATCACGGCGGACTATTCCTCCGTTATCAGCCTGCAGTGGCTTATCGTGCTCACCACCATGGCTTCGTCGTTTCTGCTGTTCCTCATTCTGGTGACTTTCATCCGCCGGTCGGAAAAAGCCCTTGCCGCCCGTATGGCGGAAAAGGAACGGCTTGAGCGCGACCTGCACCAGAGCGAAAAACTGGCGAGCATGGGGCGCGTGGTGTCGTCCATTGCCCACGAAATACGCAATCCGCTCGGCATCATTTCATCCAGCGCAGAGCTGCTGCTGAAGCGGCCTAATACGGATGCGCTGACCCAGAAGATTCTTACTGCCATATATGATGAGGCAAAACGGCTGTCCAAGACCGTGCACGACTTCCTCGACTATGCCCGCCCCAAGGCCCCCTGCAAGGAGCAGGTGGATGCCTCCATGGTGCTTGATCAGGCCCTCGGCTTTCTCGAACATGAGTTTTCGCAACGGCAGGTGCGGGTAGACCGGCTGTATGAGCCGGGGCTTGTCATGGCGGGGGACAAGGACTTATTGTACCGTGCGTTCTACAACATCATATCCAACGGGCTGCAGGCCATTTGCGGTGAGGGCCACCTTTCCATTGCCGGACTGCGCAGGGAAGGCGAGATCATCATCACCTTCCAGGATTCGGGCTGCGGATTCGATACCGCCAATCTGGACAAGATGCTTGATCCTTTCTTTACCACCAAGGACGATGGAACAGGACTCGGGCTGGCTATCGTGAACAGCATTGTGACCAGTCACGGCGGCAGCCTGCAGCTTTCCAACGCCGAGGGCGGCGGGGCGATTGTGCGGTTGCGGTTTCCGGCAGTATAAGCGGGCACCGGCCCTGAACGTTTGACATAGTATCGTATCCCCATGAGCGGACACCCTGTGTGTCTGTTCCGCCTGAGGCAGGGGATGCGTTTAGCCATAAGGAATTGTTGTTTCATGAGTGAACAGACCCATTTACTTGTTCTCGACGACGAGAAAAACTACCTGCTGGTGCTGGAAGCATTGCTGACGGACGCAGGCTACAAGGTGACCGCCCTGAGCGATCCCGAAACGGGTCTTGCCTTTCTGGAAGAATCCGAGGTGGACGTCGTCGTCACCGACATGAAGATGCCCAAGCTGACCGGCGCAGATGTGCTGGCGCATGTGAAGAAGAATTATCCTCAGACTCCGGTGCTCATCATGACCGCGTTCGGCTCCATCGAAAGTGCGGTGGAAGTCATGCGTACCGGTGCCTTTGACTACATCACCAAGCCCTTTGCCAATGACGAACTGCTGCTGGCCGTGCAGAACGCTGCCGAGCTTTCCCGCGCGCACCGTAAATATCGCCTGCTGGCAGAAAACCTTGAGGAACGCTACGGGCTGAAGCAGATCATCGGCCGGAGCAGGGCTATCAAGGATACGCTCGCCATGGTGGACCGTGCTGCGCCCAGCAAATCCACGGTGCTCATCACCGGCGAGTCCGGCACCGGCAAGGAACTGGTGGCGCGCGCCATCCATTTTTCCTCACCCCGCAAGGACGGTCCCTTCATCAGCGTGAACTGCATGGCGCTGAACCCCGGCGTGCTGGAAAGCGAGCTCTTCGGCCATGAAAAAGGCTCCTTCACCGGAGCCGTGGCTCTGAAGCGCGGTCGGTTCGAGCTGGCGCACGGCGGCACCCTGTTCCTCGACGAGATCGGCGAGCTTTCGCACGACATGCAGGTGAAACTGCTGCGCGTGCTGCAGGAGCGCAAGATAGAACGTGTGGGCAGCGGGCAGGAGATTGATATTGATATCCGCATCGTTACTGCCACCAACAAGGACCTGCAGGAAGAAGTGCAGAAGGGGACCTTCCGCGAAGACCTCTATTACCGGCTCAACGTGGTGCATATTGAGCTGGCCCCGTTGCGGGAGCGTCGTGAAGACATTCCGTTACTGGCCAGTCATTTTGCGGAGAAGGTGGCACGTGAGCAGGGGGTGCAGCGCCGCGCCTTCAGTACCGAGGCCATGGATTATCTCACCGGATACGAGTGGCCGGGGAATATCCGTCAGCTGGAAAACGTGGTGGAGCGCTGTCTGGTGCTTGCCTCGCACGATATGATTGTGGTGGAGGACCTGCCGCAGGAAATCCGCGACGAGGAAACCCAGCTCAAGAGCGCCGTGGACCTGCTCCCCGCCAAGCTCGACCTTGGGGATACGCTGGAGAAGATCGAGGCTGCGCTTATCCGCCGCGCGCTTGTGCGTACCGACTTTGTGCAGGTGAAAGCCGCAGAGATGCTGAACATTTCCAAAAGCCTTCTGCAGTACAAGCTCAAGAAATATCAGATTACCGGCCACTAGGCCTTGCCGGAATATGCTCTCCGGCTTCTTGATGAAGCGGGTCGAGTGAAGCCGGACGAAACCGGTTACAGCGGCTTGAAGGAATGCAACACGGGGTAGCGCGACATGATGTCGGGCTACCCCGTTTCGTATTGTATTGCGGCTGCCATGTGCGGCAGCGGTTTTGGCAAAGACTACATGGAGCTAGCTTGCATGCAGGATGGAAAGGCCGAAGACCAGCAGAGCCATGCCTGCCCATGCGCTGGCCTTGAGGCGCTGTCCGAACAGCATCCAGCCCCCGAGCGATGTACCCAGTATGCCGAACCCGCCCCACATGGCATAGGCCACGGCAAGGTCCATGGTGCGCACGGCATAGGAAAGCGAGGTGAAGGCAAGTCCCACGGCGACAAGGGCGAGCAGCCCGTAGCGGCGGATGCGGAATCCTTCGGACTTGGCCAGCAGCAGGTTGGCGGTCACGTCCAGCACTGCGGCCAGCATGACCAGCAGAAGCCCCGCAGAAAAGAGAGAGGTCAGAGTATCCATATCAGCGCCTTCCTTCGCTTGCGGCTGCTTCATGATTGTCTGAATCCTGCCCGTTGCCGGAGGGGCCTGAGCCGCCGGTATCTCCGCCGGCCGTGCCGTGGTGCACCAGCAAGACTCCGGCAGCCACGGCGCACAGGGCTGCAAAGCGGGTGAGAGTCATGTCCTCTCCCAGCAGCAGAACGCTCGAAAGGGTGATGAAGAAGAGCCCGAGCCCTTCCCAGAAGGCAAAGGCCACGCCCACGGGCAGGGCTGTGGTTGCCAGCGAAAGCAGATAGTAGGATAGCCCGATGAAGGCGAGCATGGCCGCAATGCCGAGCTGTGCACCATAAGGAATGCTCCAGCTCTGGGCGGCCTTCATTATGGTGGTGCCTGCCACTTCAAAGACAATGGCACCCACAAGGCACATCCAGTGATATGCGCGTACGGCAGACATGAAAATATACCCCCTTGGCAGCATCATGCGGCCAAAAGACATTACGGAAATATGCGAATCAGTCGGAAGAAAAGAGGGCAGGGGCGCAGGCCTAAAGGCCGGTGCGCCAGTAATGTTCCGAGGAGAAGATGCTCCTGCGGCAGGGAAGAGTCACGGTTGTGCGGGTAAACATTCGGCAATGCTACTGTCCGGCCGCAAAAAAAGCAACTCCTGCCGATGGGGGCGAAACGCAATAGGGTTTTACCATACGGTGCCCAGTGTTCCATCGCGGAAGATCATGGCAAATGCCGCGGAAGACCTGAAATATCGCGGAAGAACCGAAGTATCGCAGGAGACCCGAAATAGCTCAGATGACCCGAAATAGCTCAGATGACCTGAAATATCTCACAGGCTGGTGTACGGGAGCCGGAGCCTTTTGCAGGCAGGCTGAGAGAAAAAGGGACTACATGGCGTCGGTAAGAATCCGTCGGCACACGTCCGGTGTAACGGCTCCCCGTTCCCCGAGTGCTTCAAGACCGTGGTTTTTCAGGTTCCGGATAACGGTTTCGATGAATGCACTGTCGGTAACGCCGTAGTCCGCTAGGCGGGTGGATATGCCGAGCGAGTGGTACAGGCGCTCAGTGGCCTGAACGGTGCGCTCCGCAAGGTCAAAGCCGTCCTGCATGCCTTCGGTGAGCATAAACACGTTGCGGCCCATCTGTTCCAGTTTTTCCCGCTTGTTGTCCATCTGGTGCCGTAGCAGCTGTGGCTGCACCACGGCCAGCGTGCGGGCGTGGTCCATGCCGAACATGGCGGTCAGTTCATGGCCGATCATGTGCGTGGCAAAGTCGCGGGGCATGCCCGCACCGATAAGCCCGTTCAATGCCTGATTGGCAGCCCACATGAGGTTGCCGCGCCATGTGTCATTGTCGCGGTCGGCAAACTGCGCGGTGAGGCTGACAAGCGTGCGCAGCAGGGCTTCGCTGTAGCCGTCCTGCACCATGCCGCCGCAGGGGTAGGTGATATACTGTTCGCACACATGCACAAAGGCATCGGCAATGCCGTTTGCCAGTTGGCGTTCCGGAAGGCTTTTCACCACGTCAGGATCAAGCACCGCAAATTGGGGGAAGAACAGGGGCGAGCGAAACACGCATTTCTCGTGGGTATTTGCCCGTGAAACCACCGCGCCGCTGTTGGATTCCGAGCCGGTGGCCGGAATGGTGAGCACGGCACCGATGGGCAGAGCATTTGTCACGATATGCCTGCCTGCCACAATATCCCAGGCATCGCCAGTGTGGCAGACAGCTGCGGCTATGTATTTGCACCCGTCGATGACCGAACCGCCGCCCACGGCAAGGATGAACGTCACCTTTTCGCGCCGTGCAAGTTCCACGGCCTTGTCCAGCGTTTCCACGCAGGGGTTGGGTTCGACACCGGAAAACTCTATCCACGCATGCTTGCCGAGCGCCGCGGTGACTTGATCGTATATGCCGTTCCGTTTGATGGAGCCGCCGCCGTAAACAAGAAGCACCTTGTGGTCGGAAGCTATGAGACCGGCAATGGAGGCTATCTGCCCCTTGCCGAACAGAATGGCTGTGGGGTTGGCATAGGTGAAGCTGTTCATGGGTATCCTCTTGAAATAACAGATGCTGCGACGATGACTTGATGCGATGGCTACGCTACGCCGCACCTGCGAAAAAAGAAAGAGGGCACGGAAAAGTAACCGCAACACACCAGTATTGCTGGCGGAAGGTCTGTGAGATGTCAGCGGCGCGGCGGCTTTGATGAAGAGGCGGAAATGCGTTTGAGAACGAGCAGCGAAATGCCCCAGGATACCGCAGCGGTGACAATGAGCGCCGGCACATAGGTGAGCATGCTTTCGTGCAGAAAAGACCCCTGCACCGCGGTGCTGAAGCCGAAGAACAGGGCAGCGGCAATGATGAGCTGGATGAGGTGGTTCACGTCACGGATGACACGTCGTCTGCGGCTGAAGATGAGACTCCCCAGCCACACGACGACGAATAATATGATCGTGAACTTGAACATGATCTGCCAAGGGGGGCTACGCGCCCTGTTCCGGTGCCAGCTGCTCGGCTTCTGCGCCGGATTCGGTATCAGCCTCGTCAGGGGGCAGCGAGTGAACCAGCGCTATGAGGTTGTCCAGCACTTCCTGCGGGTTTTCCTGCTGGAAGACATTGCGGCCGATGCTCACACCGGATGCGCCGCATTCCAGCGCTTCACCGATCATGTTCAACAGGTTTTCCGGATTCGGGTGGCCCGGTCCGCCAGCTACCAGCACGGGGGCAGGGCAGGACTGCACGGCACGGGCAAAGCTCTGCCTGTCACCGGAGTACGGCACGGAAACCAGATCGGCTCCCAGTTCCCCGCCCAGCCGGATGCAGTGGCTGATGAGGCTGGGGTCCAGCTCCTTCACGATGCGTTCGCCCTTGGCATAGATTACAGCCATGACGGGCAGGCCGTGCTGGTGGGCTTCTTCCGTGACGGAGCCGAAGTCGGCCAGCATACGGTCTTCAAGCTCATTGCCGATGTTGATCTGCACAGACACCGCGTCTGCACCGAGGCGCAGAGCTTCCGGTATGGAACAGACCAGCGCCTTGTTCCACGCGGGCAGGCCGTGGCGGGTGCCTGCAGAAAGCTGCATGACCAGAGGCAGGCTGGGCGGCAGGCTCAGGCCGTGCGCGCGGGCGTAGCCCTTGTTCAGCACCACGCCCTGCACGTTGCGGGTGGCAATGTGTTCCAGCAGTTCGGGCATGCGGTTCAGACCGCTGAGCATGCCTTCGTTTGCGCCGTGATCAAGGGAAAGCAGAACAGCCCTGCCGCTGGGGGTGGGGAAAAAACGTTTTAGTTTGCGCAGAATACCGATCATGCAGAATCTCCGATTTGGTGATGCCCGCGTGCATTGCAGGCAAGGTGCGGGCAGAATGCCAGCGCTTGAGGCGTAAGGGTGGTTGCCTCGCCCTCGCCCGAGTACAGGATGAGCGGGGGATGAATGATGCAGCCGGAGTTAGCGTTTTTTCGCGCTTCCAGCAACACCAGAACTGCCTCCCTGTCCTGTTTGGAATGGACAAGGCGCAGGTGTTTCGGTTCAAGCCGTGCGGCGGCAAGGGCGGTCATGAGTTCTGTCAGCCGTTCCGCCGGATAGATGCAGCAGAACCTGCCTTTGTTACGTACCAGATAACCTGCTGCACTGACAAATGTTTCCAGTCCTCCTGCCGTTTCGAACAGGGCGTTGGTGCGCAGCTGCGTGGCGGAATGCCTGCCCTGATCTGCGCGGCGGTAGGGCGGGTTGCTCACCACGAGATCAAAAGTTTCTGCGGCAAGCATGGTTCGCACGTCTGCAAGGTTGCCGGTGCGGGCGGCAAAGCGGTCTGCAAGGCCCAGTGATGCCGCGTTGGTCTGTGCTGCGGCGGCAAGTGCCGGGTCTATGTCGAGTCCGGTTGCGATCATGCTCGGCGCGTCAAGCAGCATGGCCAGCGCGACTACGCCGCAGCCCGTGCCGAGGTCCGCGACGGTGCATTCCTTCCGGCTGCCGGAGGCGGGCAGGGCAAAACGGGCAAGCAGCAGGGCGTCCATGGCAAAACGGAACGAACCTTCCGGCTGGTACAGCCCGCGCGGAAACTGGATGCGCGCATGGGCTGCCGCATCCTGCGCGGCGGGAACTGTGTCCGGTGTGCATAAAGCTGTGTCAGGCTGCAGGGGATGAGACACCGTACCGCTCCTTATTGAACCGAATTACCCGTGCTACCGGCGGGCAGACGGAACACAAAGCGCATGGAGGCGTTGCGTCCGTCGTCTTCCTCCATCAGGGCAAAGAGGCGTGCGGCTTCTGCGGCTGGCAGGGTGTCGGAAGCCTGCTGCAGAAGCGGTATGGCGAACGGGGGAACCAGAATGCGCTCCACCTGCGCCATGGGCTGGTTCACGAGGGCATTCAGCACCTGCAGCGTTGCGGCGGGGTCCATGACCGCGCTGACAATGCCGTTGTCTTCGCCTTTGGCGTCATAGTGAATGGTCGGGCCATAGGTGAGCAGGGAGGGAGATGCCTGCGAAGGTTTGCCGTTGGGCGTGCGGGCGACAAAGCCTATGTCCGCCGTGTTTCCGGTGTTCTCCGCATCCGCATGGCGTGCGGAAAGGCGGAAGACGATAACCGGCAGTTCCTGCGGTTTGAGCGCAGATGCGGCATCCGCCAGTGCATCAAGCACGCGGCCGTGGGCATAGCAGTTGCCAGTGAGCCATGTAACCGGATGCTGTATAAAGAGGTTGTCTTTGCGAAGCTGCATGATGCGCCAGTCCGGTTCTGTTTCCATGCGCGCCCGCAGCATGAAAAGAGCAAGCAGGCACACCGCCAGCAGTATGAGCACGAGGTTGAGATATTTGAGATTAGGGGGCGAGGACTGTTGTTCCATGCTGGCAGGCTCCGGTGCTGTTGTTGTCTTGGTTACTTGTAGTGGTATTTGCCCCGGGACGCAAAGAAAACAGTCTTTGCGTGCATCATGAAGGACTTGGTTACGAAATGATGACATCCGGTTGTAACTGTTTGTGTATTCGGGGCACTTTTGCTACATCAGGGTTGTACGGCCGGACTTTCTTTTTTTCATCATGCCGTGCAGACGACTCCATCCCGAGGAATTCCGCATGAAGCAGTTTCGGGCAGATTTGCATATCCACTCCCGTTTTTCGCGTGCCACCAGCAAGAAGCTATCTCCACGGTATCTGGCTGCGTGGTCCCGCATCAAGGGGCTGGATGTGCTGGGCACAGGCGATTTTACCCATCCCGAATGGCTTAATGAGCTGGAAGAGCAGCTCGTTCAGGACAGCGCAACCGGTCTGTTCCGTCTGAAAGACGACCGCAGGCTGGACCACGAGGTGCCGGAATTTGCGGGCACACCGTTTTCCGGTCGCGCTCTGTTCATGCTGCAGGGCGAGATAAGCTCCATCTACAAACGCGGCGGCAAGGTGCGCAAGGTGCATAACCTTGTGTTCATGCCCACCATAGAAGCGGCCCGCACCTTCAGCAACAAGCTGGCCGAGGTGGGCAATATAACCTCTGACGGCAGGCCCATACTGGGGCTGGACTCGCGCAATTTGCTTGAAATGGTGCTGGAAACGCACCCCCTCGCCTTTCTTGTTCCCGCCCATATCTGGACGCCGTGGTTCTCGCTGTTCGGTTCCAAATCCGGTTTCGATACCATCGAGGAATGCTTCGGCGATCTTTCGTCCGAAATTTTTGCGCTGGAAACGGGCCTTTCTTCCGATCCTGAAATGAACTGGCTGTGGAGCCATCTGGACCGCTTCCGCCTTATCTCCAACTCCGACGCTCATTCCGGTGACAACCTCGGGCGCGAATGCAATCTGTTCAGCGGCGAGATGTCCTATGAAGGCATCTACCGCAGTTTGCGCGGCGAGGCGCTGGGACACAAATTCCTCGGCACACTCGAATTTTTCCCCGAAGAGGGCAAATACCATCTGGATGGTCACCGCAAGTGCGGCGTGGTCATGGAACCCGGCGAAACCCGCTCGCGCGATGGCAAATGCCCTGTGTGTGGCAAGCCCCTGACCGTGGGCGTGCTGAACCGCGTGCTGGAACTGGCAGACCGTCAGGTTCCCAAACAGCCCGCATCGCAGCCCGGATTTGCCTCGCTGGTTCCGCTGCCGGAACTCATCGGCGAAATTTTGGACGTGGGACCCAAGACCAAGAAGGCCATGGGCATGTTTTCCCGCGCCATCCGCCTGCTCGGACCGGAACTGACCATTCTGCGCGATGTGCCTGAAGAGGACATCCGCAAGGTCAACCCCTTGCTGGCAGAAGGCGTGATGCGCATACGCCGCGGCGAGGTGCTGCGTCAGCCCGGCTATGACGGCGAATATGGTGTGGTGCGCGTGTTCTCCCGCAAGGAGCGCGATTCCTTTTTGAAGGGCGCCACGCTGGTGGACCTGCCCGACCGCGACGCCGCCATCGGCAAGGGGGCTGCAAACGGTCTTACTGCAGAAGAGGCAGCCCAGCGGACGCCGGTATTCGCCTCGGCGCTCAAGGAACGGCAGGCGGGGGCGGATGTCTCTCAATCATCTGCCGCATCGGCTGCTGCATCATCTGCTATTGACGATGCGTTGCTGGAATTTTCTTTTGATGTGTCTGAAGAAGAGGCGCAGGAAGCACCGCTGCTGCCGGGCATGCCCGAGCTTGTGGCCCCCAGGGCTCCGTCCATTGTCTACAATGAGGGGCAGAAGCAGGCCATAGCAGCCGGTCCGCAGCCGGTGCTGGTCATGGCCGGTCCCGGAACGGGCAAGACCCGTACGCTGGTGGGCCGCATAATGCGCCTTCTGGATCAGGGCGTGAGCCCGCGTCATATTCTTGCGCTTACCTTTACCCGCCGTGCGGCCCGCGAGATGGAAGAACGGCTGGTGCTGGCCCTCGGTTCCGGTCAGGCCACTCCGCGTGCCGATACGCTGCACGCCCTTGCCTTCGAATACTGGCAGCACTCCTACGACGATGCGCCCACTCTGCTTTCAGAAGAGGGCGCCCGCCGCGTGTTTGCTGAAGCGAATCCCGAAGAGACGGGCCAGCGTATCCGTGACGCATGGGATGCCATCAACCTGTGCCGCGAACGTATGGAAGTGTGCACGCTGGAATACCACGACATGTTCGTGAACTATTCTGCGCTCAAGGATTCATGGAACCTTGCCGATTATACCGACCTGCTGGAGTTCTGGCTGGAGCAGGTGGACGCGGGCGTCTATTCCTGCCCGTTCACGCAGGTGCTGGTGGATGAAATTCAGGATCTTTCTCCGCTGCAGCTGGCGCTTATCCGCAAGCTGGTGCCGGAGGGCGGTCAGGGCTTTTTCGGTATCGGCGATCCGGACCAGTCCATTTACGGGTTCCGTGGTGCGCACGGCGATGTGCTCGGCTTTCTGCAGGAAGCGTGGCCCACGCTCGAAGTTATCCGCCTGACGGAATGCTACCGCAGCGCGCAGGCCGTGCTGGACCTTGCCGCCAGCCTGATGGCGAGAAACGGTGCACCGCAACCGCTTGCCGCCATGCGTGCGCTGCCTTCGGACCTGCGCATGTTTGAAGCGCATTCGCCGGAGGCGGAAGCTTCGTGGATAGGCGAACAGATTCGCGGGCTCATCGGGGCCACCAGCCATTCTCTGAAAGACGCCGAAAGCGGCGAACGCCTGCTTGGTGGCGAGCTTTCACCCGGCGACGTGGCCGTACTTGTCCGCTTCAAGGCGCTGGTCGATCCCATCCAGAGAACCCTGTCGCGGCTCGGCATTCCCTGCGCCGTGCCGGAAAACGAGGCTTTCTGGGTTGAACCGCGTATCAAGTTGATTCTGGAAGCCGCAGGACGTTTTCTCGGCATTGCCGGTACCTCGGGAGAGGAACCTCTTTCCTGCCCCGATACCATGCTTGCCAAGGGGCCGCTGGGCGTGGCTGCCTATCTTGAAGATATGCCGCCCTTTGACCGCCTGTTCTGGAAGTCCTCTGCCTTCCGCGAGCTTGTGCGCCGTTACGACGAGCTGGAAGGCTGGGCCGGTCTGCTGAACTGGATAACCCTGCAGTCGGAACTGGAGCAGGTGCGCAGGCGCAGCGAAAAGGTGCAGATAATGACCATGCACGCTGCCAAGGGGCTTGAATTCAAGGCGGTGTTTCTGCCAGCGCTGGAAGACGGCATTATGCCGTTTGCCGGAACCGGCGTGCTGACAGGCAAGGCAGACCGAAATGAAGGGAGTTATGACGTGGAAGAGGAGCGCAGGCTCCTGTATGTGGGCATGACGCGCGCCGAGCAGGCGCTGTTCCTGAGTTCTTCAGGCAAGCGCATGCTCTATGGCCGCGAACTGCGGCTCAAGGCTTCCCGTTTTCTTGCGGCGTTGCCGCAGGATGCCCTGAAACGCTCGATGCTGAAGGCACACACCAAGCGCAAGGAAAAGCAGTTGTCTCTGATGTGACCGCATGGCCGGTGCTACACTCCCGACGTGGTAAGCCGGTATACCCAGCGTTCATATAATCCCGAAACCCGCGAAGCCAGTTTGCGGCTGACGCCGTAATCCAGCAGCCTGCAGTATATGTGCAGCGGGTTGAACCTGTGTTGAAAATAATTTCGTACCCTAGCCATGACGGACCTCGTTGTTGTATGCAGGATATTCTGCGGTGATGTTTGCAATCCCTGTTCCCCTCTGCGCTTTGTGTAATGGCGGGGGCAGTTATGAGAAAACAGGGAAAACCGTCGTCGGCATTTTATTCGCGCATACCGTCTTATCGTCCTTTCGGGGGTGTTACTGTAGGCCGTGCGCAGGTGGGAGCGTTGTTTGATTGACAGTATGACCATGCATTCCAGAACACCTGAAGAAGCGCAGCGAACCATAGCGGCCCCTTCGTGGGTCATCCGCGATTCTCTTGCTGCAAACTGCTGTTTTCTTGAAGGAAAAGTGGATGAGACAGGGCTGATCTTTTTTGAGAAGGATTCGTGCCTGAACTATACGCACGCCGACCTGCCGGATGATCTGGCCGACCTTGCCATGACCTGGCACGTGCACCTGCCGCTTGATCTTGATTGGAACGATGCCCGCGGCACAGCGGCGGCCTGCCTTGCCCTGATGGAAAAAATCGCCTATCTGGGCGTACGGCGGGCAGTGTTGCACCCGCCCCAGCCGGGCATGACTTTTTCCGGCACGGCAA
Organism: Desulfovibrio subterraneus; assembly: GCF_013340285.1. Classification (NCBI taxonomy): domain Bacteria; kingdom Pseudomonadati; phylum Thermodesulfobacteriota; class Desulfovibrionia; order Desulfovibrionales; family Desulfovibrionaceae; genus Desulfovibrio; species Desulfovibrio subterraneus. The sequence continues at coordinate 43,341 of NZ_BLVO01000005.1, forward strand.
AAGAGGCCATGCAGGCGCTGGAAATCTTTGCCGCCAACTGGCAACATGCCGGTTTTTCAACACGTGACTGCATGCTCGAAAACGTGCTTGGTGCAGACCTGACCGATATCTGGCCCCTTGTGTGCGATGCCGGATACAGTGTTTGTCTGGACACGGGGCATATGCTGTCCTACCGTCAATATAGACTCTTAGAACTGTGCGACCTGGAAGGGCGGGTTCGCATGGTGCATCTCAATGCTCCGGGGCCGGGAGGCAGGCATCTGCCGCTGACGGCACTTACGCCCGGCCAGCAGTCGGATGTGGCGCGAATGCTGCAAGTCGCCGACAGGGATGCCGTATTCATGATGGAAATTTTTGACTGGAACGGCATAGCGGAATCATTGCCTCTGCTGGATGCCATGCTCGGCAGTGCAAAGGAGGCAGTATGATCCGTCTGATTCTCGGGGGAGACAAATCAGGCAAGTCCGCATACGGCCTGCAGGTGTTTGAAGAGGGCGCAGGCCCCCGTCTGCTGCTGGCTACAGGGCAGGCACAGGACTTTGCCTTTCGCCGACAGATTCTTGACCATCGCACCGCCCGCAAGCCGGAGATTCAGGTGCGTGAGACAGGCGCAGACATGGTACCTGCACTGCAGGAGGCCGCGTCGCGCTACAGATCCATTCTTGTGGACAGTCTCGATTTCTGGCTCTTTGCCTGCGGCTCTGACAGGGCGGCAGCGAAAGGGCATGCAGGCCATGTGCAATCGTTGCTGGCCTGCCTGAAACTTATGCCGCTTGAAACGGATGTGACATTCGTTTCGTGCGAAGCCGGATTGGGGGCAATTCCGGCCAGTGCCGAAGTTCGACGCTTTGTGCGGGAACTGGGAGCGCTCAATCAGGCGGTGGCCGCTGCGAGCGATGAGGTATGCCTCATGGTCGCAGGGTTGCCGTTGTATCTGAAGAGGTCTTGACGCATGTCCTATTTCAGAAAGCTGGAACCGGGTCTTTCCCACATGATGGAGTTGTTCTCGCGAGATGAACGCTGGCTTATTGTGGTGAATGCCGACCCCGATGCCATGGCCTCTGCCATGGCACTCAAGCGCATCATGATACACCGTGTGGCAGATGTGGGCATAGCGCGTGTGAACGAGGTGACAAGGCCGGACAATCTGGCCATGATCCGGTATCTGCGTATTCCCATGATGAAGCTCACCCCCACGGTGATCGCGCAGTATGACCGCTTTGCGCTGGTCGATTCCCAGCCGCATCATCATCCCCTGTTCAAGGAACTGCATTTTTCCCTTGTTTTTGACCATCACCCGCTGTCGGAAGAAAACCCTGTGGTTGTGGATTACAAGGACATCAAGACGGAATACGGCGCAAACTCCACACTCATGACGGAGTATCTCTACAATCTGGGCATTCGTCCCGGTAACAGACTCGCCACGGCGCTGGTGTACGGCATCAAAACCGATACGGGCAGCTTTGAGCGCGAGTTCTGTGATGTGGATGTGCGGGCCTTCCGGTATCTTTCCAAGTGGTCGAGCCAGATCCTGCTGTCGCGTATTTCCCGCAGTGAATTCCGGCTGGGATGGCTGGATTATTTCTCCCGTGCTGTTTCCAGCATGCACAAGATCAAGTCCGGTTTCCTGACCTATGTGGGCGAGGTGCCCAATGCCGACGCGCTGGTGGTGATCGCGGACTTCTTCATGCGTGTGCATGAAATACGCTGGGTTGCCGTGGCGGGTGTGAGCGAGGACAAGCTGGTCGTCATTTTCCGGGGTGATGGTGTGACCCGCGACCTTGGCCGTTTTGCCAACATGCAGTTCGGCGACATAGGGTCTGCGGGCGGTCACAAGGCCATGGCGCGGGCAGAGATTCCCATTGAAAAGCTGGCGGGCAAGGATCTTGAAATGTATGTGTTCAAGCGACTTGTCTCACCGCGCAAGAGGCCCAAGGTTGTGGTGCCGGAGGACGAAGTCCAGAAATCTAAGGACGAGGCCCAGAAGGCCAAGGACGAAGTCCAGAAATCCAAGGATGAGGCCCAGAAGGCTAAGGACGAGGCCCAGAAGGTCAAGGACGAGGCCCAGAAGGTCAAGGACGAAGCCCAGAAGGTCAAGGACGAAGTCCAGAAATCCAAGGACGAAGTCCAGAAGGCTAAGGACGAGGCCCAGAAATCCAAGGACGCCGTGAAGGATGCTCCAGCCAAGCCCGCCGAGGCAAAGCAGCCTGAAGCGGAAAAGGCCCGCGCACCAGAACCGGTTCAGGAATCGGCCAAGGATTCGGCATCGAAGCAGGCAGCAAAGCCGGCACCTGAGTCAAAGCCGGATTCTAAATAGGATCAGACCGGCTCACCAGCCACTCCCTGTTTGAAGAAAGCATAAAAAAACCCGCCACAGACCGTTGGCGGGTTTTTCTTTTGGGCCGTCGTACCGGTGTATGTGTCAGTGGAGCCGGTACGACGGTGGAACCATTCGCGGAGGTATGCGAATCCGGAACAGTGGTGGCGGGGCGGAAAGCCATCCCCTGCGGCAAGGCTGCCTTGCACAGCAAGAGCGGCTGCGGGGAGTGCAGGCGTCGCGTCGGGGCCTCAACGATACTACCTGTTTGAGAGGATCGCAGATCCTGTCACCGGTCCGATAAGGAGCCGCCCGCGTATCCGTATGCCGTAACGCTCTCCGCCCCGCCTTGGGAAAGCCGGTCCCAGTATCGACCTTCCCAAGAGAGTTGGTTCAGAAAATTCCTCGCGCTCGGAGCGCTTCTTGTGTCCGGGAACACTCTCGTGTCCCTGACTTTCCCGCCCACCCGCTGCTATGTCCCGCAGGCGCAGATGGACTGCTCATGCAGCGGGGCCATGTTGCCCCGTTCCATCACATCAAGGCACAACACGTGGGGCTTGCCTTCAGCGCATGTGCAGCGGGTGGCCAGCGTTATGCAACGGTTGCCTGATGCCAGCGAAATGTAGGGAGCCGTCACGCATTCCTCCAGCCCCGCCTGAATGGGAATGAAGTATTCCTTGAGTGAATGGTCCGTTCCCTTGCGCGCAGGCTGATAGATGAACCGCTTGTTGGCGCTTATGTTCAGCGGGTTGCACAGCGTGTCCGAGACCTGAATGCCGGTTTCGTCGAGCACATACAGACATTCGAGCGAGGGAAACAGCAGCAGCTGGTCCACAAGCGCCTTGGTGAAATCGGCAGCCTTGACCGTGCCGAGCGTTTCACGAACGTGGCGTATCAGAGCCCGGTGGCTGGCCTGCTGTTCCTTGTGCCGTTCGTAGCGGTTCAGGGAATAGCTTCTGTAGGCGGCTGCGACCGTGCGCATCTGCGGCGCAACATCCGGCGTTTTGGACGTAGGGCAGGGGCGGGCAAACAGATAGCCCTGCAACACGTCTGCCCCGGCGCCCATCAGGTATACGGCTTCTTCTTCTTTTTCCACGCCTTCGGCCACGGTCATGGCCCCTATGCGGCGGGCAAGGGAGGTGAGCGAGTTCACCACTTCCTGCTTGTAGAATTCCGTATGAATGTTGCTGATGAGAAAACGGTCTATCTTGATGACCTCCGGCTTGATGGAGGCAATGCGTTCAAGGTTCGAGTGTCCTGCGCCCACGTCGTCCAGCGCGATGAGAAAGCCGAGGGCGCGGTGGCGGTTGATGAAGCGCATCAGGGCTGCCGTATCCTGCACGTGCGACTCGATGATTTCTATGACCACGTTGGCCGGATTTATGCCGTGCGAACGGGCCAGCATTTCAATGTGGCCGGAGCCGACCACGCTTTCGGTCAGCAGCGATGCGTCCACATTGACGAACAGCAATTGCTCTTTGTGCTGTTTGTGCAGCGGAGCAAACCGGGTAAAGGCCATTTCCCTGCATGCCCTGTCCAGCTGCAGGCTTAAACCGCTCAGCTCTGCCAGTGTGAACAGCGTGTCAGGCGGAATGAGCAGTTCGCCGTTGCCCACCGTGCCTCTGCTCAGGGCCTCGTATCCTATGACGACTCCCTGCCTCACGGAGACCAGAGGCTGAAAATGCGTCATGATCTGGCGGTTGAAGATGAGAGTTTCAATATTGAGTGTGTAGCTCATGGGGAGATCCGGAACGTTGTGCGGCGTACAACGTGGAACAGGTGGACTCGTAACCGGGCCGCGTGACGATTACAGCGAGTGGTCCGGTTTTGTTTTCAAGGGGCCGGACCGGCCCAATGGGTGGCGGTGAGGGCCGGTCCGGCATCGGTATGGAGCGCGCTTTCTCCCGCGGGTGCAGGGAGATTGCTCCGGGGGTGGGTGGGACCCCCGGGAGCGAGCTGTCTATTTTACCTCTCCGGTACGAACCCGGATGGTCTTTGCAATGTCCTGTACGAAGATGACACCGTCGCCTTCCTTGCCGGTGCGGGCACCGGACTGGATGGCTTCAAGGGCGCCTTCCAGCTTGTCTTCGGTAATGGCCAGCTCAATACGCACTTTCTTGAGCAGGTTCACTTCCATGACAACGCCGCGGTAGGTTTCCGTATATCCCTTCTGCTGGCCGCTTCCGAGGATGTTGGTTACGGAGAGGGCGTAAATACCCTTGGCGTACAGAGCCTGCTTTACCGGGGTAAGCATTTCGGGTCTGATGTATGCGATGATGAGTTTCATTGTATTATTCCTCCCTGCCTATTCCACGGTGAAGATCTGGAAGCCGTTGTATGCTTCGGAACCATGTTCGCAGATGTCCAGACCCTTGAGTTCTTCTTCACGGCTTACACGCAGACCCATGACGGCCTTGATGCTTGCGAAGACGATGTAACCCATGCCGAATGCCCAGGCGAAGGTAGCTGCCACGCCGATGATCTGGGTCATGGTCTGACCGAAACCGCCGCCGTAGAACAGACCGGTGATGGTGCCGTACTTGGGGTGGGCGAGCAGGCCGGTCATGATGGTACCGAATGCGCCACATACACCGTGCACGGAAACTGCGCCGACCGGATCGTCGATCTTGAGCACGCGGTCGATGAATTCAACCGAGAGCACTACCAGAATACCTGCCAGAAGGCCGATGACAACTGCGCCGGTGGGGGCCACTTCGTAGCAGCCTGCGGTGATGCCCACGAGACCTGCCAGTGCGCCGTTAAGGGTCATGGAAGTATCAGGCTTGCCGTAGCGGAACCAGGCGGTCATCATGGCACCCAGGGTACCTGCGCAACCGGCAAGGCTGGTGTTTACTGCAATGTAACCGATGGTGCCGTCAGCCACGGTGGTGGAACCGGGGTTGAACCCGAACCAGCCGAACCAGAGGATGAACACGCCAAGCGCTGCCAGCGGAATGTTGTGACCGGGAATGGCCTTGGGGGTACCGTCTGCGGCGTACTTGCCGGTACGGGGTCCGACGATCATGGCACCTGCAAGGGCAACCCAGCCGCCCACGGAGTGAACCACGGTGGAGCCTGCAAAGTCTGCAAAGCCCATGTCCCCCAGCCAGCCGCTGTTACCGGTGAGTCCGCCCCATGCCCAGTGGCCGGAAACGGGGTAGATGATGGCCGTAACAAGTATGCTGGCCACAATGTAGGCCGGGAACTTGGTACGTTCCGCAATGCCGCCGGATACGATGGTGGCCGCAGTGGCCGCAAACACGGACTGGAAGAACCAGAAGGTCAGGTCCCACTGTCCTGCGGCGTCCACACCGCTGCCGGAGCCCATGGCAAAGTTGCTCATGCCGATGAAGCCGCCGATGTCGGTACCGAACATCAGGCCGTAGCCGAGAAAGAAGAAGATGATGGAGCCCGCCGCGAAGTCCAGAACGTTCTTCATCAGAATGTTGCTCGCGTTCTTTGCGCGGGTGAAGCCGCACTCCACCAGGGCAAACCCTGCCTGCATGAACATGACCAGAATGGCTGCAAGAAGCGTCCACATGATGTTCGCATTGTCCTGCGTCAGCATGGCGGGGGCGTCTTCTGCCATGGCCGTGGTGCTGAGGAGCAGAGTGAGTGCTGCAGTTCCCCCCAGAGCGGGGAGCAGCTTCCGCAACTGTGAAATTCTCTTCGAATGCATGGAATCCTCCTTATCGTGGGTAAACACCCTGTTCCCGTATCGTTTGCAGCAGATAAAGCATCTTGCGTGCCATTTTGATTAATAGGCTGAATTTGTTGAATAAGAGTGAAAAACGGGATTTTCAGGGTGTCTGCAAAAACACTTAATTTGACAATTCTGTATAAATATAACATGGGTGTTTTAACATAATTGTGAATCTACGAAAAAATGGAAAGAACGGGAAATCGCAAAAATGTTCTTTTCGGTGTTGACAGTGGTGGTGCTCTCACCTATGTTGCGCGAAACTGATCCACTACCGGATCGAAAAGGACTGTTTCCAGACATGACCAATTTCACCAACAGCTTTACCTTCTGCTTTAATACCGAGTTCTACTTTTGGTATTACTTTAGCTATGGAAAAGCCCGTGGTGAGCTTGATCGTGCCTAACCGACTGAAGAAACAGGACTAGGGAAAGGGTACAAGACAAGGGCCGCGGGCGAAAGCCGGCGGCCCTTTTTTGTTTGCCGTCGCTTCGCCGCAAGGGCCAAACATCATCAGGAGGCGCATATGTTGCTTGGAAAAAGCGTTCGTCTGGAGCGCATCTTCAACCGCAATACTGGCAGAACCATCATTGTACCCATGGATCACGGCGTTACCGTTGGCCCCATCTACGGCCTCGTTGACCTGCCCGGAACCGTGAACAAGGTGGCAGAAGGCGGCGCAAACGCCGTTCTCATGCACAAGGGACTTCCCCGCTGTACCCATCGCGGATACGGCAAGGACGTGGGACTCATCGTGCATCTTTCCGCCAGCACATCCATTGCCACGCTGCCCAACGCCAAGTCGCTGGTCGGCACCGTGGAAGACGCTCTGCGCCTTGGCGCGGATGCGGTATCTGTTCACGTGAACCTTGGCGACGAGACCGAACGCTATATGCTGGAGGATCTGGGCAAGATTACCTCCCGCGCGGTGGAGTGGGGCATGCCGGTTCTGGCCATGATGTATGCCCGCGGTCCGAAAGTGAAAAATGAATTTGATCCCGAGATTGTAGGCCACTGCGCACGCGTGGGCATGGAGCTTGGCGCGGATGTGGTTAAGGTTAATTATACCGGCGATATGGACTCTTTTGCCGGCGTGTGCGAAGCTTGCTGCGTGCCGGTTGTTATCGCAGGTGGCCCGAAGATGGATTCGGATCGCGCACTGCTTGAAATGGTGCACGATTCCGTCAAGGCCGGAGGCGCAGGGCTCTCCATGGGACGCAACGTGTTCCAGCATGCCCGCCCCGACCTGCTTGTGGCCGCCCTGCATGGTGTGGTGCAAAGCGACTGGACCGTAGATCAGGCCATGGACGTGCTGAACGGCAAATAGCCGCCAGCGTGAAACCGTATATTACGAGGGATTTCAGATGCATATTGGCAAAAAGATCAGAATGGAGCGTATCTTCAACCGTCTTACCAGCCGCACCATCATCGTGCCCCTGGACCATGGCGTGACTGTCGGCCCCATCGAAGGACTGGTGGACATGCGCGAGACCGTGAACAGCATTGCCGAGGGCGGTGTTGACGCGGTGCTCATGCACAAGGGCCTTGTACGCTGCGGACACCGCGAAGGCGGCAAGGACGTTGGTCTTATCGTGCACCTTTCCAGTTCCACCTCCATGTCTCCCACCCCCAATGCAAAGACCCTAACCGCCTCGGTAGAAGACGCCATAAAGCACGGTGCGGACGGTGTTTCCGTGCATGTGAACCTTGGTGATGAAACCGAACGCGAAATGCTGGCCGACCTTGGCCGCGTGGCTGCGCAGGCTTCCGACTGGGGTATCCCGCTGCTGGCAATGATGTACGCCCGCGGCCCCAAGATTCAGAACCAGTTCGACCCCGAAGTGGTTGCCCACTGCGCCCGCGTGGCCGTGGAGCTGGGGGCCGACATCGTCAAGGTGCCCTACACCGGCGATATGGATACCTTCTCCCGCGTGGTCGATTCCACCTGCGTTCCCGTGGTTATCGCGGGTGGCCCCAAGATGGATTCCACCCGCGAGTTCATTCAGATGGTGCACGATTCCGTGCGTGCCGGCGGTTCCGGCCTTTCCGTAGGTCGCAATATTTTCCAGCACAAGCGTACTCCGCAACTGGTCAAGGCGCTTCGCGGCGTTGTCCACGAAGATTGGGATGTTGAACAAGCCATTGCAATAGTCGGCGAAGATTAGACCTCCGGAGAATGGGCTTTTTGCCCTCTGCCAACGCGTTTTCACCGGGCATGAGGCACTTCTTGTGCGCAGAGCAGCGGTCGGCACCTTTGGCAGAGAGCAAAAATCCAAATTATCCGGAGAGTTGTCTAGTTTTTACAAAATTGGAAAAATCATGAAAAAGGTATTGTTCAAGAGCGTCCCGTTCAACAAAGAGCACATTACGCTTGCTCTGGAGTCCGGCGTGGATGCCATCATCGTCGCAGCCGGCGACGTGAAGAAAGTGGAAAGCCTTGCCCGTTGCACTGTGATTGCCGAAGAGGCCATGCCCGTTATCGTCTTTGATTCCAAAAAGGACGAGGAAGAGGCAACGGCCCGCCTTGCCAAGGGTGAGAATGTGGCCATTGCACGCGGCTGGGAGATCATTCCCATTGAAAACCTGCTGGCCCAGTCCGACAATGTGACCGTGGAAGTGGCCACGCTGGCGGAAGCAAAACTGGCGGCGGGCATTCTTGAACGTGGAGTCAACGCCGTGGTGGTGCTCCCCGAAGGCGTGGAGGAGCTGAAGCAGATCGTGGCCGAACTCAAATTGTCGCAGGGCACGCTTGATCTGGTGTCCGCCACCGTCACCAGCGTGCAGAATGTGGGCCTGGGGCACCGTGTGTGCGTGGACACCATGTCCGTGCTGAAGACAGGGCAGGGCATGCTGGTGGGTAATTCCAGCGCCTTCACCTTTCTCGTCAATGCGGAAACCGAGCGCAACGAATACGTGGCCGCGCGTCCCTTCCGCATCAACGCCGGAGCCGTGCACGCCTATGCGGTCATGCCCGGCGACCGCACCACCTATCTTGAAGAACTCGCCTCCGGCGACGAAGTGCTCATCGTGAACCACGACGGCTCCACCTCGCTGGCGACCATCGGACGCTGCAAGACTGAGGTCCGGCCCATGCTGCTCATCAAGGCAAAGGTCGGCGGCGTGGAAGGCGCGGTATTCTTGCAGAATGCGGAAACCATCCGCGTGGTGCGCAAGGACGGTTCTCCGGTCAGCGTGGTTGTTCTGAAGGAAGGCGACGAGATTCTGGTGCGAACTGACGCGGCAGGCCGCCATTTCGGCATGCGTATTCAGGAAGAGATCAAGGAAGGCTAGCCATGCCCGGTTCCAAATCCGACAAGACTGAAGATAACCCGCGCATGCTGGAAGTGCGCAGCGAGATTGACGACACGGACCAGCAGATACTCAAACTGCTGAACCACCGCGCCTCGCTGAGTCTTGAAGTGGGGCAGCTCAAGCGCGGAACGCAGGATGTGATCTTCAAACCCTTCCGCGAAAAGGAAGTGCTTGAGAACCTGCGGCGCGGTAATGCCGGTCCCATTCCCCACGAGCATCTCAGTTCCATCTACCGTGAAATATTCTCCTCTTCCCGCGCTCTGCAGCGCCCGCAACGGGTGGCCTACCTCGGGCCGGAAGGAACCTTCTCCTACTTTGCCGGAGTGGAATATCTCGGCAAATCCGTCGAATACCTGCCCCAGAAGAACCTGCACGAGGTGTTTCGCGCCGTGCATTCCCGCGAGTGCGAGTTGGGTGTCATTCCGCTCGAAAATTCGCTGGAAGGCACCGTGGGGCAGAGTCTCGACCTGTTTCTCGATTTTGAGCTGCACATTCAGGCAGAACTCTATTGCCGCATAAGCCACAGCCTGCTCACGCGGGAACGGTCGCTTGCGGCGATAACCACCGTGTATTCGCATCCCCAGCCTCTGGGGCAGTGCGGCAGCTGGCTGCGGGCGAACCTGCCCAATGCGCAGATAGTGCCGACTGAAAGCACGGCGGCCGCAGCACGGCGGGTGCGTGATGAAAAGGGCGCGGCTGCCATAGGCCACGGCAAACTGGCAGATCTGCTTGATCTGAACATACTGGCCCGCGGCATTGAGAACATGCCCGACAACTGGACCCGCTTTGTGATTATCGGGCCCAAGCCCTCGGACGGAGAAGGGCGCGACAAGACCTCGCTGCTGTTCTCCGTACCGGACAAGCCCGGGTCACTGGTGAGCGTGCTGCAGGTAATGGCCATTGAAGGCCTGAACATGAAAAAGCTGGAATCGCGTCCCATGCGGGGCGAAAAATGGCGCTACGTCTTTTTTGTGGACGTGGAGTCCGATCTCTCTGACGAACAGTACAAGGCGTTACTTGAGGAGCTGCGCGGGCACTGCCAGTCCCTGCGCATTCTGGGCAGTTATCCCTCCGGTCCCTATATTGATGTGGCTGCGCGGGTGGACGAAAAGAATCTGCAGTCCGTGCCGAAGACGGAAAGCGTGAAGTAGCTGAAGGAAAATGTCATGAGCAAGGTGATTGAAATTGAAGCACCGGCGTCCAAGTCGGTGTCGCACCGCATGGTGATAGGTGCGGCGCTGGGTGTGGGCGAATCGCGTCTTGCCAATGTGCTGGAAAGCGACGACCTGAAGCGGACCATGGAGATCATGCAGGCGTGCGGTTCGCGCATTGAACGTCTGGGCGACGGTCTGTACGCCATCAGCGGCGTGGCCGGAACTCCGGCCGGTGGAAGGGATGAGCCTGTTTCATGTTATGTGGCGGAATCCGGCACTACCTGCCGTCTGATGACGGCCATTGTTGCGGCGGGCCTCGGACGCTTCCGCATTCATGGTGCTCCCCGCATGCACGAGCGGCCCATCGGCGAGCTGGTCATGGCGCTGCGTATGCTCAATGTCGGTGTGGAATGGGAAGGCAAGGCAGGCTATCCGCCTCTGATCATCGATACCGACGGCATGCCCGGCGGCGAGGTGAACATCGGCATGGACGAATCCAGCCAGTACCTTTCCGGCCTGCTCATGGCTGGCCCTTTGGGCAAGACCCTGACCATCAACGTGACCGGCAAGAAGGTTGTGAGCTGGCCCTATGTAGGCCTCACCCTGAAAGCCATGGAAGAATTCGGCCACAAGTTCCGCGTGGAAATGCTGGAAGACGGTCAGTGGGTGGAAAAGGACTGGCGCACCATCCGTAATGTCGTTCCGGGCAAGACGCGTTTTGTGGTGAAGCCGGGCTTCTACCATGCCGGTGACTACCGTGTGGAAGGCGACTGGTCCAACGCATCCTACTTCCTCGGTGCCGGTGCCGTGGGCCCGAATCCCGTGCGCATTTCCGGCCTGCGTGCCGATTCGCTGCAGGGCGACAAGGCCATGCTGAAGATTCTTCAGGACATGGGCGCCAAGGTGGATATCGAACCCGACGCCGTGACCGTGCATCCTTCCCGTCTCAAGGGTATTACCGTGGATATGGGCGACTGTCCGGATATCGTACCCACCGTGGCGGCTGTGGCCGCCTATGCGGAAGGCCCCACCACCGTGACCAACGTGGGGCATCTGCGCATCAAGGAATGCGACCGCCTTGCCGGTCCTGCCGCGCAGCTTGCCAAGGCGGGTATCAAGGTGGACGTGCATGAAGATGGCCTTACCGTGCATCCTGCCGGTCGTGAGTCCATCAAGGCTCCGGCGGGAACGGTGTTTGAGGCTTACAACGATCACCGCATGGCCATGAGCCTTTCCCTGCTCTGCTTTGCAGGTGTGCAGGTGGAACTGGACGACCCCAAGTGCGTTGCCAAATCCTTTCCGGGTTTCTGGCGCAAATGGGCCAAGGTGTCGGCATGAGTGAGGGTGGCTTTGAAAGTGACTTTAGCGGCGGCAAAGTTGCCGTCATAGGTTCCAACGGCCGCATGGGCCGGATGCTCTGCACCCGTTTCAAGGCCGCAGGGTATGACGTAGCTGAAATTGACCAGCCTTTGACAAATACGTCACTTTCAGCTGGACTGTCAGGGGCGAGTGTGGTACTGCTGTGCATTCCTGCGGCAGCCTTTGTCACGGTATTGCACCAGATAGGCAGCATACTCCAGTCTCCGCAGGTACTTGTGGATATAACTTCGGTAAAGGTACAACCCATGCACCAGATGCAGCACGCCTACAACGGCCCCATCGTGGGTACCCATCCTCTCTTCGGACCAGATCCGAAGGCGGACGAGGTGCGTGTTGCCGTCACTCCCGCAGAGGGAACTGACGAAAAGCATGTGGCCATGGTGGAAGACCTGTTCGCCCGCATCGGCTGCGAACCGTTCCGTACCACTGCGGAAGCGCATGACGAGGCTGCTGCCCTTATTCAGGGGCTGAACTTCATCACCACCGTTTCCTACCTTGCCACTCTGGCGCACAAGGATGAGATCACTCCGTATCTCACGCCTTCCTTCCAGCGTCGTCTGGATGCCGCCAAGAAGATGATGACCGAGGACGCAGAGCTGTTTGAAGGGCTGTTTGAAGCCAATCCCAGCTCGCATGATGCCGTCCGTTCCTTCCGTAACATGCTGAACATTGCCGCCGGTGGCGACATCAACGTGCTCGTAGAGCGCGCTCTTTGGTGGTGGCGTGAGAACAGCAATACGGGAGGGGTGCGTCATTAACTGACCACTGGCATAGAGTATAGAGTTCTCAAACGCCGCGTTCCTCCCGGAACGCGGCGTTTTTTTGTTTCGGAGCAGGGCGGCAGCAAGATGGTGCAAGCAATCAGGAGCCGTCCGGCAGTAGAAAAAGCGGAAAACAGGCACGATACCGCACCGGGCAACCGGAGCGGGACAGATACAAACACCACAGGAAGTCAGGGAGACAACCGAATGAACGTATTACTCAAGCAGACAGGCCAATGGCTGGCGGCGGATATTCAGACGCCCATCAGCCTCTTCCTCGGACTGGTGGGCTCAGGGCAGGGTTTTCTGCTCGAAAGCGCCGAGGTCGATGGCCGTTGGGGCCGCTACAGTGTGATCGGGTTCAACTTCCTGCTCCGTCTGGGTTGCAAGGAAGGGAAGCTGGAGGTCGCATCGCGCGACAAGAGACTGGATTTTCTGAAGCAGTTTGAAGGCATGGATTTTATGGACGGCGTCCGCGCCGTGAACAAGGCCGTTACCGTTGAGGCAGCAGAAGGGTTCGACAAGCTGCCGCCCATCGCGCGCGGGCTGTTCGGCTATTTCGGCTACGGTGCTGCAGGCATGTTCGAACCCAAGCTGCGCAACGTGCTGCCGCCGGAAAGTGCGGAAGCCTGCCTTGTGCTGCCGGGAACCATAGTGCTGTTCGACCATCTGTACAACAAGCTCTGCCTGCTCACGCTGGCAGACGGCCTGAACGTGCGCATGGACCGTGCCGCTGTGGAACGCAAGGCGGAGCCGCCGGACGTGGGACCCATAACCACCATTCCGGATCGCGCCACCTATCTGCGCAACGTGGACAAGGTAAAGGAACTCATCCGGCAGGGCGAGGCCATTCAGGTGGTCATATCCACGCGGTTTCAGGCGCCGTTTTCGGGCGAGCCCTTTGTGCTCTACCGTCGTCTGCGGCAGATCAACCCTTCGCCCTACATGTTCTTCATGCGCCTGCCCGGTGTGAGCCTCATCGGTTCTTCCCCTGAAGTGCTGGTGCGCAGCAGCAAGGGCGAAGTGGAGGTGTGTCCCATCGCAGGTACCCGTCCCCGTGGCGCTTCGGAGACCGAAGACCTCGCGCTTGCCGAAGACCTGAAGGCCGATCCCAAGGAACAGGCCGAACACGTGATGCTGGTGGACCTTGGCCGCAACGATGTGGGCCGCGTTTCCGCACCGGGTACGGTTTCCGTGGACAAGTACATGCAGGTGGAGCGTTTCAGCCACGTCATGCACATGACCTCGTACGTCAAGGGCAAGCTGCAGCAAGGCAAGGATGCGCTGGATGTGCTGGCCGCCACCTTCCCCGCAGGCACCGTGAGCGGTGCGCCCAAGGTGCGGGCTATGGAGATTATCGCGGATATAGAAGCCCTGCAGCGCGGACCCTACGCCGGTGCGGTGGGCTGGATGAGTCTGGATACCGACAACGCCGATCTGGATACCGGCATCCTCATCCGCACCATGTGGGTGCGCGACGGGCTGGTGCAGTGGCAGTGCGGTGCGGGCATTGTGCATGACTCCGTTCCAGAGAAGGAATGGGAAGAATGCCACAACAAGGCTCGGGCTCTGAAGGTTACCATCAACGGAACGGGGGACGGCGATGTTTTTGCTTATAGATAACTACGATTCCTTCACCTTCAATCTGGTGCAGGCCTTCCAGAAAACCGGAAAGAATCCGGAAGTATACAAGAACGATGATCCGCGCATTCTGGAACTGGCGGAAAGCGGCACGCTGGAAATGGTGTGCATTTCGCCCGGTCCCAGCAATCCGCAGAACGCGGGCCTGTGTCTGGAATTTCTGAAGCGGCTGCCCGTGCATGTACCCGTGCTGGGCGTCTGTCTGGGGCATCAGATTCTGGGGCATTTTGCCGGAGCCAGCGTGGTTATAGGGCCGCGCATCATGCACGGCAAATCGTCCATGCTTGAGCACGACGGCACGGGCATGTTCGCAAACATTGCCTCGCCCATGCAGATAGGCCGTTACCACTCCCTTATCGTGAATGCGCACGAGGCACCGGAATTGCTGGAATCCACCTCGCAGGTGCAGACGGACGACGGGCAGGTGGAGGTTATGTCGCTGCGCTATACCGACCGACCGTGGGTGGGGGTGCAGTTCCACCCCGAATCGGTGCTGACGCCCGAGGGTGAAACCCTGCTGGCTAACTTTCCCGCAAATATCATGTAAGGAGGCTGCTGTGAAAACCGTAGAGATTCTCGAAACTCTGGCGGAAGGCAACGACCTGTCCGCAGAGATGGCAACAGTGGCCTTTACCCGTCTGATGGACGGGGAGATGAGCGCCGCTCAGGCCGGAGCCTTTCTCATGGGCCTTCGGCAGAAAGGCGAAACCGCGCTGGAAATGGCAACCGCCGTTTCCGTGTGTCTGGACCGCGCCCGTCTGGTGACGGGGCTTTCCGGCAAACGCATGGACCCCGTGGGCACGGGCGGCGACGGCAGAAACAGCTTCAACTGTTCCACTGCCACGGCGCTCACGCTGGCGGGTATGGGCTATCAGGTGACCAAGCACGGCAACAGGGCGGTTTCTTCCTCCTGCGGCAGTGCAGATGCCGTGGACGGCATGGGCATGCCCATGCTGCAGGAGCCGCAGGACCTGCGCGGCGAACTGGCCAGACGCAATTTCGTGTTCCTGTTCGCCCCGTACTTCCACCCCGCATTCAAGCACATCATGCCCGTGCGGCAGGAACTGGGCATGCGCACCCTGTTCAATCTGCTGGGGCCGCTGCTCAACCCCGCGCGTCCCACGCACCAG
This sequence comes from Desulfovibrio subterraneus, assembly GCF_013340285.1. Classification (NCBI taxonomy): domain Bacteria; kingdom Pseudomonadati; phylum Thermodesulfobacteriota; class Desulfovibrionia; order Desulfovibrionales; family Desulfovibrionaceae; genus Desulfovibrio; species Desulfovibrio subterraneus. Next base: position 58,736 of record NZ_BLVO01000005.1, read on the forward strand.
CTGCTGGGCGTTGCGCGTCCCGAATACATGCAGCTCATGGCGGATGCGCTGGCCCTTTCCGGCATTGAACGGGCCGCCGTTGTGCACGGTGCGGGAGGCTATGACGAACTCACCCCCATGGGCCCCGCACAGGTGGTGATGGTGGAAGGGCGCACAACCCGCTCTCTGTCCATTGATCCGGCAGCCTATGGCATTGCCCCGTGCAGGCCCGAGGAACTGGCCGTTTCCGGCAAGGAGCAGGGGCTGGCCGTGCTGAAGGAACTGCTCGCGGGCGAAGGCCCCGCAGCCATGCGCGAAATGCTGGTCTTCAACGTGGGGGTTGCCGTGCACCTGCTGGAAGACGGCAGAGATATGGCCCAGTGCATGACCATGGCACGCGACGCGGTCATGGCCGGAGCAGGCGGGAAGGTGATTCATGCTTGAGCGTTTTCGTACCGCCAAGGCCGGAGAAATCCGCGCTCTGGAAGCGCTTGCCGCACAAAAGGCCATGCCCGCTCCCTTTACGGGGGCTCGGCCCGCGTTCGGCGCGGCGCTGCAGCAGCCGGGGCTGAGTGCCATATGCGAATACAAGCGGGCTTCTCCCTCAAAGGGCGAAATCGAGATGGCGCTCTCTCCCGAAGAGGTGGCGCGGCAGTATCAGGAAGGCGGGGCGAGCGCCCTGTCCGTGCTGACGGAAGAGGTCTACTTCAAGGGCGACCTTGCGTTTCTCGACCGCATGACCTTTACGGGGCTGCCCCTGCTGCGCAAGGATTTCATCTTTCACCCCCTGCAGGTGACGCGCACGGCGGCAACACCGGCTTCCGCTCTGTTGCTCATAGTGCGTATGTTCAATGATACAGGTGTGTTGCGTGAACTTCTGGACATGACTCATGCCCTTGGCATGGAAGCCGTAGTGGAGGTGTTTGATGAAAAAGATCTGGAAATGGCCCGCGAGGTCGGTTCGCGAATCATACAGGTGAACAACAGAAATCTGGATACCTTGCAAACTGACCTTGCCATTTGCGGGCGACTGGTGCAGGACCGAAGCATAGCTGAAGTTTGGATAGCCGCCAGCGGTATATCCACCCCGGAGGACAGGCTGCATGTTGCCGCTCTGGGATATGACGCAATGCTGGTGGGCACCGCGCTCATGCAGGGAGGCGCTCCGAAAAGGGCGCTGCAAACCCTGCTGGCGTAAGGCTCTGCAGCAGGCAAGGAGAACAGGAAATCATGTTGGACAAGGAAATCTTCGTTAAGGTGTGCGGCATTACCAGCCAGCACGATGCCGATCTCTGTGTACGGTACGATGCGGACTTCGTCGGGTTTATCTTCCACGACAAGAGCCCCCGCAATATGACCGTGGAAAAAGTGCGCGCCATAGAAACGCCCACGCTCATGCGTACCGGCGTGTTTGTGGACCAGACCGTGGACGAGGTGAAGCGCACCATGCAGCACGCCCGTCTCAATCTGGCACAGCTGCACGGCGATCAGGACATCGAATTCTGCAAGGCACTGGGCAAGACGCGCGTCATGAAGGTTTTCTGGCCGGACCGTTACGCCACGCGTGAAGAGCTAGAGGCGGATATGGAGCGGTTTGCTCCCTACTCCCGTTTCTATCTCTTTGACGCAGGCACCGGTGGCGGCGGACACGGCAAGGGGCAGGACTGGTCCTTCCTCGCCGGACTTCGCGGCATAAAGACGTGGTTCATCGCAGGCGGCCTTGGGCCGGATACTATCAAGCAGGCCATAATGGGCTGCAATCCCTGCGGGCTGGACCTCAATTCCGGTGTGGAAAGCGCTCCGGGCGTCAAGAGCGAAGAAAAGCTCAAGGCCGTGTTCGACATGATCCATAATCCGCTGGTGGGTTAGACGGGAAACGTCGGAGGTTGGCTGTTTAGCCTGGCCTCCGGCGGGCAGGGCGCTGCCCTGCATCCGGCAGGAGGCACTGCCTCCTGCACCTCGATACGCGAGAGACTTCTGTTGTTGGGCAAGCTGCGCGGCTTCACCTCATTTCTGATATTTTTCAGGGTGGGGGGCGAGACCGCAGTTTGGCTTCAACGCGGATGGCGGGCTTGTAGGTAAAAGGGTTTTCAAAGGGGGCGTTCCCCCTTTGGTTCTGCGAAGCGTCTTCTTCATAAGCGCCGCAGGCACATAATCCTGACGCACCGCAGGCTCTTCAAACTTCAGCAAACGAGCAGAGATCATGAAAAAAGGATACTTCGGCGACTTTGGCGGCCAGTTTGTGGCGGAATTGCTTATTCCCCCGCTGCGCGAGCTGGAGCACGCCCTTGAGACCATAGTTCCCTCCCCTGAGTTTCAGGCCGAGTTTTCGGCATTGTTGCAAGACTATGTGGGCCGCAAGAGCCCGCTCACGCATTGCCCGACCCTTTCCAGAGAGCTGGGCTTCAATCTGTGGCTCAAGCGTGAAGATCTGAACCACACCGGTTCGCACAAGATCAACAACACCCTCGGTCAGGCCCTTCTGACCAAATACATGGGCAAGCCCGCGTTGCTGACCGAAACCGGCGCCGGTATGAACGGCGTGGCCACGGCCACTGCTGCCCGTGCGCTGGATCTGGACTGCATCGTGTTCATGGGCGCAACGGACGTTGCCCGCCAGTCGCACAACGTGCGGCGCATGCAGCTGCTGGGGGCGGAAATCGTGCCCGTGCAGAACGGCACCAAGACCCTGAAGGATGCCATCAACGAGGCGCTGCGTTTCTGGATTGCAGAGCAGCGCACGCACCACTACTGCTTCGGCACGGCTGCCGGCCCGCATCCCTTCCCCACGCTGGTACGCGAGTTCCAGTCCGTGGTGGGACGCGAAGCGCGTGAGCAGATTCTGGAAAAGACGGGCGAGCTGCCGTATGCGGTGGTTGCCTGTGTCGGCGGCGGTTCCAACGCCATCGGCGCGTTCCACGCCTTTGTGCCGGATGCGTCTGTGAAGCTGGTGGGGGTGGAGGCCGCAGGCACCGGTGAACCCGGTTGCTATAACTCCGCACCGCTCAACCTTGGTTCGCGCGGCGTGCTGCACGGCCAGATGACCATGCTGCTGCAGGACGGGGATGGGCAGATCATGCCCTCGCATTCCGTTGCCGCAGGTCTGGATTACCCCGGCGTGGGACCGGAACATGCGCACCTGCACGATTCCGGCCGAGCCCACTACGGCACTGTCAATGATGCACAGGCACTTAAAGCCTTCATGACCCTTACCCGTTCAGAGGGCATAATGCCCGCCCTTGAAAGCTCGCATGCCGTGGCGTGGGTGCTGGAAAATAGGGACCGGATTCCGAAGGGGGCCAATGTCATCGTCAACCTTTCCGGTCGCGGTGACAAGGATATGGACATCATTGATGAGCACCTCGGTGCGCAGCCAGTGCACGGCAGAAAAGGGTAGGGTGGCAGCATGACAACTTCACGATTGACCGAACGTATCCGCAAGGTAAACGCGGCAGGCCGCAAGGCCCTTATTCCTTTCATTCCCGGTGGGTTTCCCGATCTCGGCCAGTTCTGGACGCATCTTGAGGCGCTGGATGCCGGTGGTGCGGACATCATCGAGATCGGCGTGCCCTTCTCGGACCCCTGTGCAGACGGACCTGTTGTGGAAAAGGCTTCCATTCAGGCGCTGGAAGCGGGCGTGTCCCTCAAGTGGCTGCTGGATGGCCTCAAGGCCCGTGCGGGCCGTTTTCAGGCAGAGCTGGTGCTCATGGGCTACCTGAACCCCTTCCTGCAATACGGGTTTGATAAACTGGCGGAAGACGCCGCAGCTGCCGGTGTTTCCGGCTTCATTATCCCCGACCTGCCGCTGAACGAGGATGCGCCGTATCGTGCAGCCCTGAAGGGTAAAGGCATGGCGCTGGTGCCGCTCGTGGGCCTGAACACCGATCTTGAGCGTATGAAGGCATATGCCGCAGAGGCTGAAGGCTATGTGTATGTGGTCTCGGTGCTCGGTACCACCGGCGCACGCGAGAGCTTTCCGGCAGAACTGGCGGATGCGCTGGCACGTGCGCGCGAGGCTTTCAGCGTGCCCATTGCGCTCGGCTTCGGTATAAAGGAACCCGGTCAGCTCAAAGTGTTCGGCGATTCCATCGACGCTGTGATATTCGGCAGCGCACTGATCACGCATATCCGCGAAACAGGCAGCGTGGATGCGTTCATGGCCCGTTGGGCATAGCGCTCTCAGTCTGTTCCGGAAACGGAAGTTTGCAAATACAGGCCGGTCTCCGCAGGGGACCGGCCTATTATTATGGCTGGCTATTTATCCGTGCATTGTTTTGACCGGATACTTGCCGGTAACTTGTTTTCTGGTATGCTTTTCGTATGTACGAGATAATTGAGAATTTATTAGAATGTTGTGTTTCTGTAACCTCTTGCCTGCGGAGTTGCAGTGATGAAAAACGGCGAATTCGGCGTATTCAGCCGGTTATGCACCATGGTTGTTCTGGGCGTTTTGCTCCTGTTGCCTTGCCTCGCATTTGCAGACGGGCAGGGGCGTCCTGCCACGCAGGCGGAGAAGGACTACCACGCAAGGGTGCTGCAGGTATTTGCTAAAGCGCTGCCCCCGGCTCCGGAGGGCTGGCAGATCTCACGGCAGACCGAAATCCGGATTCCTGAGGTGGTGGGAGAAGGATGCGAAGCCAATCCCATGCCTGTGGAATACGAAATTCTGTGGGAAGATGCTGCGCGTCGTGACGAGGCTATGGAGGCCATGACGCAGGCCGGAGTTCAGGTTCTGCAAAAGGAAGCGGCCACAGATTCTGCCACAGACTCTGCCGGGAACCTTGCCGGAAACTCTGCCAAGAACATGGAGGCCGCCTATACCGCACTGGCAGATGAGCTGGGCAAGGCCGCAGATGCCGGTGACCATGCGCGGGTGCAGTCGCTTACCGCAGAACTGGAAGCGATGGCGCAGAAAATGCGCGCTGTATACGAAAAGTGTGATCAGGAATTACAGGCGGCAATGCAGGAACACGAGGTTCGCGATATCCGGGCTTCCGTGTTCATCACGACCAACCGTTTCAGCGAGCACATGAGCGGTTCCGCAACGGAGGGTGAGCCCGTTGCCGGGTGCAAGACCGTGCGGCACGAAGGGTACCGCGATCCGCATTACGGCTGGGCCGAGGGCTCAACCTACATATTCATGGGGCATGACTGGGGTGTGGATGCTGGGCAGGAGCCTGCCGCCATGACCGCACAGGTGAAGCCAGACGTGCCGCATACAGAAATTCAGACGATCATCGTGCGCATCCAGGCTTCGCCGGAAAGGACAGATGAGCTTATCTCCGGCATGGACTGGGAAGTCCTTTCCGCTCTGCTGGGTTCCCGCTGATTCTTGCCGGGTTCCACCGGTTCCCACCGGTTCCCACAGATACCCGCCGGCTCCTGTCGGCTTTTTAAAGAAGCATTATTAATAGCTGTCAGGTGCTGACACCGGGGTGGGCCTGTATTACTCTGGACTGAAATATACAAGGTACCGGAACGCCATGAAACGTCTGCTCGCCGCCATGTTTATCCTGATGCTCCTCCCGACAGCGGGGGACTTTGCCGTTGCTGATAAGAGCGAGGTGCCTTTCAGGGTGATCATGCCGATTGACAATTGGCCTCCCTATCGCGTCGTCTCCAACGGAACCATGAGCGGGCTGGACCTTGACCTTATGAAGGAACTGACGGAGCGCGTGTCGTTCAGGGTTGAGTTTCAGCCCATGCCGTGGAACCGCAGCCTTGTGCAGATGCAGCAGGGCAAGGTGGATGCCATGACCGGACTTGCCAGAAGGCCGGAACGTGAGCAATTCATATACTACATCGAACCGCCGTATTCCGTCTGTTCCACCGTATTCTACACGCCCGAAGGCAAGGGACGTTCCATTCGTACCTATGAAGACCTCAAGGGCAGACGACTCGGTTATGTTTTCGGCTCCGCCTATTTTCAGCAGTTTGATGAAGATCAGACCCTTGGCAAGATAGGTGTGGCCACAGAAGAACAGCTTATCAAAATGATATTGGCGGGCAGGCTGGATGTATTTGTGGGAACTGACTGTCAGGTGGACTACGAGCTTGTTTCGCAGGGGCTGACCGATAAGATAGAAAAGGCCGCGTTCAGACCCGGCAACACGGTGACTTTGTATTTCGGGGTATCCCGTTACTCCATGTTTTTCAGCTATGTGGAAGATCTTGAAAGGGTTATGCGCCAGATGAAGCAGGACGGCACCATACAGCGCATTAACGAAAATTATTTCAGACCCGCAGGAAAAGGGAAGCGGCAATAAGGCTGCCCCCCACCGTCTGCTTATACTTCTGCCTGCCCATACCCAGTCTGCCATCATCTTCCTGATGGATGGTCCGGTTGCTCCACTGTCGGGGCGGCCGGTTTTTTATTTTTCCACTCTTGAAGCTGTGTCCGAGGTGCGTGTCTATATGCGTTCAGCCGTGGTTTCGGTCAGCAATTTTTCAGAAAAAAATATGCGTTAACGATGGGTTGGTGTGTGTGAGCCACTTCCCTCCGCCCGTGTCTTAGGCTATCCTCATCCCATGACCGACTTGATACGCCGCAAATACGTCATTCAGGGGCAGGTGCAGGGGGTGGGGTTCCGGCCCTTCGTGTATCGCATTGCGCTGGATAATGCCATGACAGGCACGGTCAGCAATACGTCCGACGGGGTGTTCATCGAGGTGCAGGGGCCGTCAGCCGCCTTGGAGCAGTTCGGATGTGACCTGACGGACAAGTTACCCCCGTTGGCGCAGGTTGTTTCCCGCACCGAAGAAGACTTGCCCGTGCACGAAGGTGAGGAAGCCTTCATCATCGTTGCCAGCAGCGGCAGCAGCGGCAACACTGTGCTCATAAGCGCCGATGTGGCCACCTGCGACGACTGTCTTGCGGATATGTTCGATCCGGCCAACCCGCGCTATCTCTATCCCTTCACCAACTGCACCAACTGCGGCCCTCGGTATACCATCACCCGCTCCGTTCCCTACGACAGGGACAAAACATCCATGGCCTGTTTTCCGCTGTGTCCTTCGTGCAGGGCGGAATACGAGAACCCGCTGGACAGGCGCTTCCATGCGCAGCCCAACGCATGTCCCGTGTGCGGTCCGCATGTCTGGATGACGACTCCCGATAAGGGAAGCGCAGATGCCGATGGACCCGAACAGGCCGAGGTGTGCCGCGAAACCGAGGCCATCCGCCAGACGGCAAAGGCCCTGAGCAAGGGTCGCATTGCTGCCATCAAAGGGCTCGGCGGTTTTCATCTTGCCTGCGATGCCACAAATGAAGAGGCGGTAACCGCCCTGCGGACACGCAAGAACCGTTGGGGCAAACCCCTTGCCGTGATGGTGCCTGATGTGGCCGCTGCCCGCCTGCTTGCCCATGTCTCAGAGGCGGAAGCCGCACAGATGGCATCGCGTGAGCGGCCCATTGTGCTGTGCAGGGCGCTGGATGCCGGTGCTCTGGCTCCGGCGGTTATGCCGGATACGCACTATGTGGGTATCATGCTGCCGTATACGCCGCTGCATCATGTGCTGTTCCATTTTTTGCGGGAATTTTCCACAGGTCAGGTTCCGGCGCTGGTGATGACCAGCGGCAACATGAGCAGCGAGCCCATTGCCCTTGGCAACCGCGAAGCGCTCAGGCGGCTGCACGGCATTGCCGATCTTTTTCTGTTGCACAACCGCGACATTCTCATCCGCACGGATGACTCTGTTCTGCGGGTGCATCCCGAAACTCAGGAACGCCAGTTCTTCCGCCGCGCGCGCGGGTTTACGCCCCGCCCCGTATTTCTGGAGGGCGACGGTCCCTGCGTGCTCGGCACAGGGCCGGAACTCAAGAATACGCTCTGTTACACGCGCGGTGCGCAGGCCTTTGTTTCCCAGCATATCGGCGATATGCAGAATCTGGAAACATACGGGTTCTATCAGGAGATAGCAGCCCATCTTGCAGATATCCTGCAGGTGGAGCCGCAGGCCGTTATCCGCGATCTGCATCCCGATTATCTTTCCACGCGCTATGCCGAGGGGCTGTCGAAGAAGCGCGGCATTCCCGTGCTCACCCTGCAGCACCATTATGCCCACATACACAGCGTGCTGGCGGAAAACCGGTATGAAGGCCCTGCGCTCGGCCTTGCGCTGGACGGCACCGGATACGGTGAAGACGGCACCATATGGGGCGGCGAGCTGCTCTATGTGGATAACGTGGAACTGGAGCACGAACGCATCGGTCAACTGGCACCCATGCCCCTGCCCGGAGGCGAGGCGGCCATCCGCGAGCCGTGGCGTATTACACAGGGGTTGCTCTGGGAGCTGGGTGTTTTTGAACCGGATACGCGCATGTGGACATGGTGGGAGGAATTTTCCAAAGCGGCAGCATTCCTGCCGCAGATACTTGAGCGGCGCATAAACACGCCCGCCACCTCGTCCTGCGGGCGGCTTTTTGATGCTGTTGCTGCCATGCTCGGCGTATGCCACACGGTGCGGTACGAGGGGCAGGCAGCCATCATGCTGGAAAAGATTCAGGATTTTTCCATAACGGACGGCTATGAATGTCCGGTTCTGCCCGATGCGCAGCCCGCCGTGCTGGATACGCATACCCTGTTCATGCAGGCCTACATGGACTGGTGCATGGAAGTGCCGGAATCCGTCATTGCGCGGCGGTTTCATGTGGGGCTTATCAACGGCGTGGCCGAGCTGACAGCCGCTGTTTCCGGTATCATGGGTATCGATGTGGTGGGGCTGTCCGGCGGGGTGATGCAGAACCGCACCATGAGTATTGAGCTGCCCAAGGCTTTGCGAGAGCGCGGTTTGACTCCGCTGGTGCATACGCAGTTGCCGCCTAATGATGGGTGTATTTCGTTGGGGCAGGCCGCATGGGGCAGGAAGATGTTGTTGCGGGGCTAGGGTGAAGAATTTCGGATTTTTGGAAGCAGGCAGAGATGTCTGCTTTTTTGTTGGCTTGTGTCTGCTTGTTTATCCTTTCACCGACTGCATTGAGTCTTGGCTAGTTATCCCTTTTGCTGCTTTCAGCAAGGCCCCCTCTGGACTCCCCCTGCCTCGCCCCTGCTGTTTCGTTGGCTGGTGTTTCTGTGCTGCCGTGGAAGCGAAGCGCTTCCAATCGGCTTGAGGGTTGAAGGGAGGCCGTGCGCTGTTGGTTGGTATTGGCTAGGTGGGGCCTTCACCGACTACGTTTAGTCTTGGCCAGTTTTCCCTTTTGCTGCCTTCAGCAGGACCAGAAGGGGCCTCAGCCGGGGCGTGCCGCCCCTCAGCAAGGCCCCCTCTGGACTCCCCCTGCCTCGCCCTTGCTTTTTCGTTGGCTGGTGTTTTCGTCTTGCCGTGGAAGCGAAGCGCTTCCAATCGGCCTGCCATTTCGGGTGGGAAGGCACGGGTAGATGTAGCCAGTCCTGCCAGCATGCGAAGCGCATGCAATCGGCCCGTTCATTTCATAGCATAATCCTTGTATAGTTCTACAAAGCTGGAACGGTATGCGGTTCGCGTGTTCTGGGCACTCATCGTTTAGGGATTGTCCAAAAGAATCTTTGCTTGCGTTGGAATCACTCGTCGATTGGAAGCGCTTCGCTTCCACGACAGGAGGAACAACGGCTGACCGCTGATCGGACCGGAGGCCTTTGCTGTCGAGGGAAAGGGGGTACAGATGCTCCGGTGTTGCCATCCGAGACAGTTGCAAAGGGCGGAGGTGACGGGGGCGTGAGTCAGCGGAAGATGAAGAGAAGGGCAGGGCCTAGCATGATCCAAAAAGCGCGGGGGGAGTGGAGAGGGGGCAGCGCGCTGGCGGCCCCGCTCTCCCCGCCGGAGGCTTAGTCCGTCGGGGAAGCAGAGAACGGAGAGATAACGAAACAAACTACTGCGTCATTGCCATCTTGCCCGTCGCTTCGCCAATATTTCCGGACCTGCTTACAGACCATTGCTTGCGACAGAAGGGAGTGTCGATTGGAAGCGCTTCGCTTCCACGACAGGACACTCTATGGCTGACCGTTGATCGGACCGGAGGCCTTTGCTGTCGAGGGTAGGGGTACAGATGCCCCGGTGTTGCCATGCGAGACAGTTGCAAAGGGCGGAGGTGACGGGGGCGAGAGTCAGCGGAAGATGAAGAGAAAGGCAGGGCCTTGCATGGTCCAAAAAAGCGCGGGGGGAGTGGAGAGGGGGCCACGCGCTGGCGGCCCCGCTCTCCCCGCCGGAGGCTTAGCCCTTCGGGGAAGCAGAGAATAGAGAAACAACGGCATGAATCATCGAGGCACTGCCAGCCAGCCTCTTAGCTGATTATTTCTGGCACTTCCCACAAAACACGGTCGTCCGCCCTGCAACCTTGGCGGTGCTGAGCTTTCTGCCGCATACCGTGCACTTCTCACCAGCTTTGCCGTAAACCAGAAAATTATTCTGAAACGCCCCTGCGTCGCCGTGAGCATCCCGATAATCCCGTATGGATGAGCCGCACTCGCGTATTGCCAGTTGCAACACCGCCTGCATTACACCGTGCAGAGCCCTCAGCTTTGCTTCCGGTATGCTGTCGCAGGCGGCATCCGGTCGTATGCGTGCGCGGAAGAGGGATTCATCCGCATAGATGTTGCCAATGCCCGCAATGACGGTCTGGTCCAGCAGGGCAGCCTTGATGCGGGTGCGCCTGCCGCGCAGAAGCTGCACAAAGGCATCTTCGCCAATCTCCAAAGGTTCCGGTCCGAGCTTCTGCCAGAAATTCCACTCCGTGAAATCCTGCGCAGCAAGGGCGCGGCAGTAGCCGAACTTGCGTGCATCATCGAAAAAGACACGGCTGCCATCCGACAGGTCGAATATGATGCGGGTGTGCACAGCAGGGGGCGTGCCTTGCGGATACACGAACAGGCGCCCTGTCATCTTGAGATGAAAGGCCACATGCGTCGGCTGGCTACTCGGCTGCGGGGCAACCACGGGCTTGTCAGTTGCGGATGCGCTGGCAGGGGCAATATCCATCAGCAGCACTTTGCCGCGTCTGTGCACGCGACTGATCACACAGCCTGTAACGCGGTGCTCCAGCAACTCGCGGCGTCCTTCCACCGTTGAGTCGTTGAGAATATGCACGGCGGTAACTGTGCGCCCCTCAACCTGCGGGGCAAGACCTCTGGCAATGGTTTCAACTTCCGGTAGTTCGGGCATGGGAGTCCCTTCGGGGGATGAATCAGTTGGCTGCGGGAGCTTGAGGCGGGGACGATTCTTCCGTCTTGCCGACAGGCATGACAAGCTCGGTCTGCACGGTGCCGCGCAGCACGGTGAACACAAGGTCCTTTCCGGCTTTGGCGGCTTCCAGTCCTGCGGTGTGCAACACCCACATGGAATCAACCGCCGTGCCGTTGGCTGCGGTGATAATGTCGCCCTTCATGAAACCGGCCTTGGCGGCACGGGAGCCGGGCAGCACGTCCAGCACCTGCGCACCACCATCCACCTGCAGCAGGCTGAAGCCCATGCGGCTCTGGTGGGTGAGGCGGCAGTAATACTGCATGTCGGCTTCCAGCGGGTCCAGCGGTTCGGTGCCGCGCCACGGGGTGACGAGCAGCACGCGCGATTCCGGATGCAGCTTGCGTATGCGGTGCGCCATGCCCCAGCCGAATTCCACATGGCCGGAACCTATGAGCACCACAACGGGATTGCCGGTTTCATCCTTGGCCTTGATGGCCTGTTCGGCCATGGCCGTATCCCACAGGGACTGGATGAGGAAAAAGCGGTCCATGCGGCCCGTCATCTTATCCTTGGGGGCAGGAGAAGCTGCCTGTGCAGACTGGTCGCCGGAAGGCTGGGTGACAGACTGTTGCATGCCAGCCGGCAGAGTGCCGGAAGCCAGAATATCAGACGGCCGAGTGCCGGAAGCCTGAGTATCAGAAGGTTGAGAACCGGAACCCTGCACACCCGTGACATTCATATCGGAAGGCTGACTGTCAGCAGATTGCGGCGCCTGCTTCAGAGTCTGATCAGGCGTCTGGTCCGGTGACCGCTCGGGCGCGGGCACAGAAGGCGTCTTGCCAGCCATGGCAGCGGGCTTTTGTCCCTTCATCATGCCTGCGACCTTGGTCATGGTGCCGTTCACCATGGCGCGGTGGGCATCAAACATTTCCTGCAGGGCTTCGCGCTGGGCATCGGATGCCGGAATGATCTTGGCGGGCAGCAGGGCGCGTTCTTCAGGCGCAAGGCTGGAAATACCACCCCTGCTGACTTTTTTGACGATGGTCTGCGGCACGTTCAGCGCGCGGAGCGGCAGTTTGCGGGCATAGACCGTCTCGAATACGGGACGGTAGAGGTCGGAATCATACCCCCATGCCTTTTTCCAGTCGGTGGCGTTGGCAAATTGATCAAGCGGAACGCTGCCTGCGTTCACCTTGTCCAGAAGGGGCTGGTGGTCGATTGGGAACATCTCCAGCCCCACGGTGAACCGCTGGCCGGAATCGGAAAGCGCCTGCATGAGTCTGGCCTGCATGAGGTGGTCGCAGGGAACGGTATGCCCCTCGCCGATGAGAATGAAATCGGCATTGCGGGCGCGTTCGACAAACGAGGCGGTATTGGTGAGCAGGGGCGTTGCGGTGCCGTTGGCAACCAGCAGGGTGCCTTCTTCAAGGCCGGGGAGAAGAGCCGCAGATTTGGGAACAGGCGGCTGCGCCTGATGTGCGCAGCCGCCCAGAATGATCAGGAAAGCAAGGATACAGAGAGCCGAAAGGCTGCGTAATCCTGCTGTTAATCCCATATACGCTTGTCCTCGATGGGACGAATCTGCGGAGGCAGAGAGCCGGGGGTGAGCACCTTGAGCGAGGGACGCAGTTTGATCTTCTCGCGGAACTGGTGCAGCAGCTCGTCCTCACGCTTGAAGTTGCTGGCTTCAATGTAGAGGATCATTTCGTCAATGCCGCCGGGGTTGGTAACTTCGATCTGCCAGCGCTTGATTTCGTCAAAGCGGGCCATGACCTGCTCAACCTGATGCGGGTACACGAACATGCCCTTGATGCGTGCGGTGGTGTCCACGCGGCCCACAATGGAACCGATGCGGGGAGAGGTACGTCCGCAGGCGCAGGGGGAACGGTCAACGTAGCCAAGGTCGCCGGTGGCAAGGCGGATAAGCGGGTAGGTCTTGTTGAAGGCCGTTACCACGATTTCGCCCACTTCGCCGTCCTTGAGCGGAATGCCGGTGTCAGGATGGCAGATTTCCACATAGGCGCGGTTGGCAATGTGCAGGCCGGTCTTGTGGAAGCATTCGTAGCCGATGCAACCCACGTCGGCGGTGCCGTAGCCCTGACGCATGAGCAGGTCGAACTTCTTTTCCAGCTGCGAACGCATCTTTTCGGAAATCTTTTCGCCGGTCACGAAGGCCACTTCGAGGAACAGGTCCTTACGCAGGTTCAGGCCCTTTTCTTCGGCCTTCTGGGCAAGGTGCATGAGGTAGCTGGGCGTACCCACGTAGCCGGTAACGCGCAGCTTCTGCATGATTTCAAGCTGGGTGGCGGCGTTGCCGGGGCCTGCGGGAATGGTAGCACAGCCGAGGTTGCGCAGGGGCTCTTCAAACATCAGGCCCGCAGGGGCGAGATGGTAGTTGAAGGTGATCTGCGCCACGTCGCCGGAACGGAAACCGGCGGAGTAGAAGCCCTCGGTGTATCCCCAGTAGTCGTCGGCACGATCTTCGGGATCGAAAATGGGGCCGGGAGACAGGAAGATGCGCTTGAGTTCGCCAAGGTCCTTGGTCAGCAGGCCGCCAAGGCGCGGTCCCATGGACTGCAGGAAGATGAGTTCTTTCTTCTTGAGAATGGGAATATGCTTGAGGTCGGAAAGAGTCTTGAACTTTTCCACCTGAAACTGGGCGCGGTCAAAACGCTTCTTCACGTCTTCGGAATAGCGGTAGGCGTAAGAGAGAAGGTCTTTCAACTGAATGAGATAATATTGACGACGCTCGCTCTCGTCGAGCACTTCGCGACGGCTGTAAATACCTTCTGTGCGATCTTTACGGGTCATCGTTAAACTCCATGTATGGAATGTATGGGCGTAATGAGAACTTAAAGGCCTACCAGATGGCACATAAGGATGCAAGGATTATTTTAAAATACCATGTATTCAAGATGGTTACAAGATGTTTTTGGAAAAAGTGCACTTCCTGTCAGTCCCATCCTGTCAGCCTCTGCCTGTGTCATGAGGCATACCTGTCGCACCTGCCTGTTCCTGCCTGTTCCTGCCTGTTTCTGCCTGTCTCAGCCTGACCGTGCGTATGCCCCGCTCTCGAACTGCTGCCTGCCATAAACATCATCCGCAGCGCTCTGTTGATAGCGGCCTGCAGTGCAGATGGCCGGATGCCGGGCGGGAGTCGTGGCGTTCTTCGCGGTGAATGGTTGGCGAGCGGGTTGAAGTTCGCTACAGGCCGAAGGGTTTGACCACCCTGTCAAGCACGCCCTGCACCTTGGATATGGCAACACCGTAGTTGGTAATAGGCACCCCGCGCCGTGCGCATTCGCGGATGCGGCGCAGCATCTCTGCGCGGTTGGTCATGCAGCCACCGCAGTGAACGGCAAGGGCGAAGCCTTCAAGGTCCTGCGGAAAGTCGTGGCCCGCGTAGGTGATGAATTCCAGCTTCTTGCCCGTGTACTGGCTGATCCACCGGGGAATCTTCACGCGGCCTATATCGTCCGCCACGGCGTGGTGGGAACAGGCTTCGCACATGAGGATTCTGTCGCCGTCTTTCAGGTAGTCTATGGCGCGGGCGCCCTGCACCATGGTGTGCAGCTCGCCCTTGTAGCGCGCAAAAAGGATGGAAAAAGTGGTCATGGGCACGTGTTCGGGCACCTCGCCCGCCACCTTGAGCACCACCTGCGAATCCGTGACAACCAGCGCAGGGTCGCTACGCAGGGCGGCAAGAGCCTCTTCCAGTTCGCGTTCTTTCACCACAAGGCCGATGGCGTCGCTGTCCAGCACATCGCGCAGCACCTGCACCTGCGGCAGGATGAGACGACCCTTGGGCGCGGCAAGGTCAATGGGCACCACACAGAGCACGGTGTCGCCTTCACCGATAAGGTCGCCCACAAGCACAGGGTCTTCGGCAAATTCGGGCGGTGCGGTGTCTATGAGCGCCTTCTTGACGGCGTCCACTCCTTCGCCCGTGGCGGTGGAGCACAGCACGTGGGGCAGACCTTCGCTGGCGCAGAAGGCGATGTCGTCGGCACTGGGAGCGGCTGCATCCGTTTTGTTGAAGATGACAATGACGGGAATGCCCATCTCGCGCAGGGTGGCCAGAATATCGCGTTCCTCGTTGCCGAGGGCGTCAGGCGTGGAGCCGGAACCTGTGGCAGCGGGACTGGCCACCATCAGGGCCACATCCGTGCGGTAAAGCACCTTGCGGGTGGCCTTGATGCGCAGTTCGCCAAGCTCGCCGGTATCGTCCAGCCCCGCCGTATCATAAAAGGTGACGGGACCCAGCGGTAGCAGCTCGTAATGCTTGGCAACCGGATCAGTTGTGGTGCCGGGGTGATCGGAGACGATGGCAATGTCCTGCCCCGCAAGGGCGTTGATGAGCGACGATTTTCCGGCGTTGCGTCGGCCGACAAGGGTGATGACCATGCGTACGCCTCTGGGGGCTTTTTCAGACATGCCTGTTCTCCTGTCTGTTTGAAGGCAAAGAAATTGTTTGCTGCTGCAGTCTCCGGCGGACAGGAATCAGCTGGCCCCTCTCCTCTGTAAAACCGGAAGAGGGTATCCGGTTGATCTCTGCCGCGACGTATTATGCGTCAGCGGCGCTGAGGTGCCGGTCAACTGTTCGGGTTGTCTGCTGTTCCGGCGCATCCTGTTTTTCTTACCGGCGATTCACCCCGCGATGACGACGGTTCGTAGCCCGCATCGCGCAGCCGTTGCTGCAGCCTGCCCACAATCAGCCGCACCGGTTCTGGCGCGGCATTCTTGCCGGGATAAATATTGTATCCTGCCCGAACGGGTTCCGGCGTGACTGAGGGCATGACCACGTTGGCTCCCGCATTCAGGCCCTGTTCGCGCCCGTGGGCGCTGAGGGCATCAAGCGCGCTGGTGGCGGGAATGTTGGCCGCGGGATTCATGAGCCTGAGCAGGGCCGTGGCCCGCAAGGATTCTTCCATCAGGCCGGGGGCGGCTTCCTTGAGAGGCGTCTGGGGATGCGGGATGAACGGGCCGACGGCAATCATGTCCAGCGGGAGCCCGCTCAGCAGGCGAAGGTCTTCTGCCAGAATATCCGTTGTCATGCCCGGCAGTCCGGTGATGATGCCAGAGCCGGTCTCGTAGCCGATGCGGCAGAGCATCTCCACCCTGTTCAGACGTTCCCGCACGCTTTGTCCCGGTCGCAGGCGGGCGTGCAGTTCGGGATTGAATGTTTCCATTTTGAGCAGATAGCGGTCTGCCCCGCAATCGTGCCAGTAGCGGTAGGCATCCTCGTCATGGTCACCCAATGACAGCGTGATTGAGATGGCGCCCATCTGCTTGATCTGCCCTATCAGGTAGCCGATGGGGCGTATGGCGATGGTCTCTTCTTCGCCGGACTGCAGCACCACGGTGCCCATGCCCAGCTCCACCGCTGTGCGGGCGGCTTGCAGAATGGCATCCGCATCCAGCCTGAAGCGCTGCAGTGCGGTATTGGCATTGCGCAGGCCGCAATAGTGGCAGTTCTTGCGGCAGTGGTTGGTAAATTCCACCACGCCGCGCTGGAACACCTCGCGGCCGAACACGCTGTCGCGCAGGGTGCGGGCTTCGGCAAACAGGGCATCGGCCTGTGGTGCAAGCAGGGCATCACGAATTTCGCTGGGCTGCATGATCATGGTTCCGTAGTGGTTTGTTGCGTGAAGGGGACTGCTGATTCGGCGGCGGAACAGGTGGAGGTGACGCATTCTTCCACAATGCGCAGGGCGGCACGGTGCTCAGGCACAAGCATTTGTGCCGTATGTTGCTCGGACACAAGCACTTGTGCCGTATGTTGCTCGGACACAAGCATTTGTGCCGTATATTGTTCGGACACAAGGTCTTGTGCGGCGTGTTGCTCGGCCACAGGGCCGTGAGCGGCGTGCGGCATGGCGGGGTGTGCGGCAATGCGCAGCAGTTCTTCAACCGGGGCTGTCACGGTGCACCAGAACCCGTCCGGTGTGAGCGTGGCGCTGTGTGCAAAGTGGCCGAAATAGATGGTGTCGTCAATAATCAGCACCGGCAGGCTCGGGCGCAGGTGTATGGTGCGGATGTGTACGCGCTCCGGGTGGTCATTCTTCAGTTGGCGTAGAAAATTATCGGAGTCCGCAAGTTCCTGCTGCAGTGCCTGCCTATTTGCGTGGGGCCTGAGCAGACGCATGAAGTCAGGCATCCACGATATTTCCATGCAAGGCAGTGTGGCAATTGTGAGGCATGGCCCCTGCGGGCGAGAAAGTGTGGCATGCAGGGCCTCGCACAGCGGGGCAGCTGCGGCAAATCTGCCGTAGGGCGGCGCATGAAACCATATGCGCTGCCGTGCGGCGGCAATGCGCTCCGGCAGGTTGAGGCTTGTTACTCCGGCTGAGATCATGCCTTGCCTCCCTTGGTGTCATTATCCTTCCTGAAGGCGGCATAGGTTTCTTCCGTGTAGCCGAGCTGGTGCATCCGTTCGGGGGAGAGCAGCGTGGCTATGACCTCAGGAGGCATGTTCAGATCTTCCGCAGCGGCTTGGGCAAGGCTGATGCCCTTATTCCGTGCTGCCTGCGCTATGGCTTCGGCACGGGCATAGCCCACGGCAGGAACCAGCACGGCAGCCAGCGCACCACCGGATTCCACATGCCCCAGACAGCGTCCGGCATCCGGCTCTGCCTGCGTGATGCAGCGGGTGTGCAGCAGAATGACCGCTTGTTTGAGCAGGTGCAGCGATTCCAGCATGCTGTGGGCCATGAGCGGCATGAACTGGTTCAGTTCAAGATTGCCGAGGGCAGCCACCTGTCCTGCCAGCGCATCGTTGGACATGATGCGCAGCGCGGCCTGCGAAACGGCCTCGGGTATGACCGGATTGACCTTGCCCGGCATGACCGTGGAGCCGGTCTGCATGGCGGGAATGCGCAGTTCGCCCAGACCGGCGGCAGGCCCGCTGGAGAGCAGGCGGATATCGCTGCAGATCTTCAAAAGGTTCACGGCGCAGGCTTTGAGCAGGCCGGAAACCTCTACAAAGTCATCAAGGTTCTGGGTGGCATCCACCAGATTTTCGGCGCGGGAGAGTTTAAGGCCCGTAATGCGCCGCAGTTCATCGGTCACGCGCAACACATAGTCGCGCGGTGCGCCAAGGCCGGTGCCTACCGCCGTGCCGCCGAGATTCACCTGCCGGATGCGCTCGCGGCATTTGAAGATGCGCCAGCGGTCGCGGGCCACGGCTTCTGCCCACGCCCCAAAGGTCATGCCTGCGGTCAGCGGCACGGCGTCCTGCATTTCCGTGCGGCCAAGGCGCAGCACGTTGCGGTGGGCCTGTTCCTTGCGCTGCAGGGTTTCCTGCAGGTCGGCAACAGGCTGCTCCAGCGCTTTCAGCTCGTGCAGCACGGCAACCTTGAGTGCCGTGGGATAGGTATCGTTGGTGGACTGATGCAGGTTGACGTGGTGCAGCGGATGCACTGCGCCCGAGCCCGAGACTGAGCCCGAGTCCGAACCTGAACCTGAGCCTGCACCTATGCTTGTGTCTGAACCTGACTCAGATCCTGATCCTGCCGCCTGCCCCATCAGCATGGCAGCGCGGTTGGCGATGACCTCGTTGAAATTCATGTTGGTGGAGGTGCCTGCCCCGCCTTGAAAGGCGTCCACCACGATCTGGTCATGGTGGCTGCCGTCCGCAAGTTCCTTGCAGGCTGTTTCCAGCGCCTGTGCCATGGGCAGAGACAGGTATCCCAGCGAGGCATTGGTGCGCACGCAGGCAAGCTTCACCTGCGCATAGGCGCGGATGAACACGGCGGGCAGCCGGTAGCCGGACAGGGGAAAGTTGGCAACGGCGCGTGCGGTGTGGATGCCGTACAGGGCATCTGCCGGTATTTCAAGGCTGCCGAACTGGTCCTGCTCGGTCCGGGTATGGCTGGGCATGGGCTATCTCCTGAGGCGTAAGAAGGAAACGGGACGGACCGGGCAGGGGAACCCGGTCCTTCCTGTTTTCTGTGGGTCAACCGGTGTTTGTCAACCCATCCTGGCAGGGATATTCTTGATAAGGCTTACAGGTAGAGATCCCGTTCGCCCTGTTCGATTCGATCAAGCCGCGAAACCACGAGATCGCGCCGCTTGGCGGGGAAGTTGTCCACCTCGCGCTGAACGAGCGGCAGGCCCACTGCGCGGGTGTCGTTTCCGGCGTAGTCGTGCAGATATTCCTTGAAGGTGAGCAGCGAGTTGGGATGGCAGAATTCCTGAATGAATCCTTTCTTGGCCAGTTCCATGAAATGCTCGCCGGTTCTGCCGAGCCGGTAGCAGGCTGTGCACCATGAAGGGATGTAGCCGTGATGCACGATTTCCTGAATCACCTCTTCTAGGCTGCGGTTGTCGCCCACACAGAACTGCTGCACGTCCGGTCGGTCGTAGTTTGGGTCGGCATAGGCACCGGGATAGGTGCGCGAACCTGCGCTCAGCTGCGAAACGCCAAGGTCCAGCAGTTCGCGGCGCATGGTCTTGCCTTCGCGGGTGCTGAGAATGAGGCCGGTGTAGGGCACGGCCAGACGCAGCACGGCCACCAGCCGCTTGAACTGCTCGTTCGTTATGGGGTGGGGCGGGTTGTAGGCTATATCCGCGTTGAGGGCAGGTTCCAGACGGGGGAACGAAATGGTGTGCGGTCCCACGCCGAAGTGCTTTTCCAGTTCTGCCGCGTGCGTGAGCATGGCAAGGATGTCGAAGCGGTGGTCGTAGAGTCCGAGCAATGCGCCCATGCCCACGTCATCAATGCCCGCTTCCATGGCCCTGTGCAGGGCATAAAGACGCCACAGGAAATGTTTTTTGTGTCCGCTGGGGTGCAGGGCGGCGTAGGTTTCGGTGTGGTAGGTTTCCTGAAAACACTGGTAGGTGCCTATGCCCACCTCGTGCAGGGTGCGGAAGCCTGCTACATCAAGCGGCGCACAGTTGATGTTCACGCGCCGGATTTCGCCGCTTTTTTCTGAAACAGTGTCGTAGACGGTGCGGACGGTTTCCGCAATCCAGTCGGCCCCGAATCTGGGGTGCTCGCCGTAGACCAGCAGCAGGCGCTTGTGGCCGAGGTTTTCCAGCACGGTCACTTCCTGCCGGATTTCTTCCGGTGTGAGCGTGCGGCGGACAAGCTCGGTGTTATCGGCCTTGAAGCCGCAATAGACACAGCGGTTGCCGCATTCGTTGGTAATGTAGAGCGGCGCGAAGAGCACCATGCGGTTGCCGTAAATGGTCTGCTTGACCGTGCGCGCCGTTTCGAACACGGCCTCGTTCAGTTCCGGATCGTCCACCTGCAGCAGGCAGCCCGTTTCTTCAAGGGTAAGGCCCTTTGCTTCCTTCGCCTTGTCCAGAATACCGCGCACACGTGCTGCCTCTGGGTTTTCCGTTGCCCGTACGGTTTTCCAGATGGCTTCTTCGTCTATGAAATTCGTCAGTCCCTTTGTATCCAACTGCATATCCGCCTCCGTGATTACACGAGTGAAGATTTGACCCTGACGCTGGGAAGGCTGCCCAACTGCCCCGTGAGCGAACCCACTTCGTTGGTTGTGGCCTCTATGATGAGGGCGATGACGCTCACGCCCCTGTCGCGGCAGGGAACCCCCATTCGGGCGAGAACAAGCTCCCCGTGGCGGCTGATAATGTCGTTCACCATGCCCGCATCCTGTTGTCTGTTGCCAACGATCACGCTGACAACGCCCATGCGCTTGTCCATCAAGAGTATTTCCTTGTGCTTTGCATCATGTCGCAGGGTCCTTACGGGCAGGCCGGTGAGGCGTCGTCAGGTGCTTTGGCTCCATCCGGCGGATACAAGGGCGGCCCTGAGGTTCAGATTGCTCCTTCCCGCAGGCTGCCCGTAGGAATACGGCGTGGTTACAGTGCCAGTTTCACGCCCTTGGCCTTGAGGGCCTTCAGGCTTTCGCTCCGGTCGCTGTAGTGCGTGTGGAGCAGGTGGTGCGATTCGTGACCGCAGGGACCTTCATGCAGGAAGCCGTCCTTGGCGTAGAGCTTCTTGATCATGGGGTTATCCTGCGATTTGCGGATGGTGTATATCTTGCGGTCCGCTTCATACACGGACTGCTGACGGAGGCCGATGAATTCCAGCGTGGCGGCAACTGCCTCGCGGGTCATGTTGAAGCCCAGCACGGCGTACCCGCAGGTGAAGCCTGCAAGCTTGATGAATCCGCGTCTGGACATGGTTGCGATGTTCTTCATGGTTGCCTCCTAGCCTACGCGGCGCTGGGTGTAGCGACGGTTGATCTTGGCGACGGTGCTGCGGAACAGGGAAGACTGCAGCATGCCGGGTTCCAGAGGCTGGCCGCCGCCGTTTACGCAGCCGCCGGGGCAGGTCATCACTTCGATGAAGTGGTAGGGGGACTTGCCCGCCCGCACTTCGTCACACAGCTTGGCAGCATTCTGCAGGCCGCTGACCACGGCAACCTTCACGGTGCCGAAGTTGGGCACGGGAATGTCTGCGGTCTTCAGGCCTTCATGCGCACGCACGACCTTGATGTCGGGATTGGCGAGGGTATCGCCGGAGAGCACCTCATAGGCCAGACGCAGGGCAGCTTCCATAACGCCGCCGCTGGTGCCGAAGATGGTGGCCGCACCGGTGGACATGCCAAGCGCCGGATCGGGCTCTTCTTCAGGCAGGCTCATGAAATCGATACCGGCCTGCTTGATCATCCATGCCAGTTCGCGGGTATTGATGGTGGCGTCAATGTCGCGGTAGCCGCTGGCGTCCATTTCAGGCCGCAGACCTTCGAACTTCTTGGCCACGCAGGGCATGATGGAAACGGTATACATCTTCTTGCCCGCAATGCCGCTCTGTTCGGCACCATAAGTCTTGGCCAGCGAGCCAAGCATGCCGATGGGGGACTTGCAGGTGGAAAGATGATCGTTGAGATCGGGATAGTAGGTTTCCGCGAACTTCACCCAACCGGGACAGCAGGAGGTGAACTGCGGCAGGGGCTTGTCGCCCTTTTTCACGCGCTCGAGCAGCTCGGTGCCTTCTTCCATGATGGTGACGTCGGCGGCCCATTCGTTATCCCAGATGAGATCGAAGCCGAGGCGACGCAGCGCAGCGTGCATTTTGCCGCCCACGTAGGTGCCTGTGGGCAGGCCGAAGCATTCGCCAAGGCCGTAGCGCACCGCAGGGGCGGGCATGGAAACGACCACGGTATCGGGATCGCGCAGCTTTTCGAAGATTTCGCCAACATACGAAACTTCTTCGTGGATTGCGCCGAAGGGACAGTTGGCAAGACACTGACCACAGTTGACACAGGCGGCAGGGTCCACAACACCGCGCTGGCCATCAGGATGCATTTCCTGAATGGCTCCGGTGGGACAGTGGGCTTCGCATTCGCCGCAGCTCATGCATTTATCCACGTCCACCTGCACGAAAAACATAGAGGCGGGGTCAATACCGTGCGGAGCGGCAACTTTGTACGTTACCCCTTCCATCTCCACACGTTGTCCCGTTGCCGGCGGCTCCAGCCCTGACAGGTAGGCCGGAGCGGCAGCGGGATGCTTTGGTTTGCATCCAGACATGACAACTCCTTTAACTGGTTACACGTTTGCGTCGTTCGACGACAGCACCTGTTGTGTGTTACGAAATTACAAAAGATAGCACAAGTGAAATAAGAAAAAATATTCACTGCTGCATTCGTGTCATGAAGTGAACGCTTATTGAGCTGCGAGAGGTGCCTGTGCTACATGGTGCGGGGGCGCCGCCAATGATTGCGGCGCTGTGGCAACATGCTGTGTGAAAAGGAAAAAATGAGGATGGGATGAAGAGAGAAGACAAAAAATGAGGCGGCGCATGAGGGAGGCACGCGCCGCAGGTGTGTGAAAGAGCGGTTACAGCTTGAGCAGGTCTGCAAGCACGGTCAGGCCGCCGTGCAGACTTTCCCTGTCCTGTGCGCCGCACAGGGATATGCGCACGCCCTGTTCCGGCTGCGCGTAGCCCACGGCAAAGTGTTCCATGTGGGCAACGGAGACGCCCCGTTCCGAGGCGGCTTCGGCAAACTCCACTGACCTCCAGCGTTTGGGCAGGCGCAGCCAGATGAAGTAACCCGTGGGGCGGGAAAAGAACTGCCACTCTCCCAGAATATCCTGCGCCATGCGGTTGCGGGCAGCGGCTTCCGTGCGTTTGGCGCTGAGCACTCTGGCGGCTGTTCCGTCTTCTATCCACAGGGTGGCAATCTCGGTCATGAGGGAGGCGGACATCCAGATGGAGGCTTCTATGGCGGCCTCCACACGGCGGACGGATTCCGGCGGCACGCAGACAAAGGCGGTGCGCAACCCGCCGGTAAGCGCCTTGGAGGTGGACGCGATGAAATGCCCCAGTTCCGGTGCGTGGGCAGATATGGGAGGCAGCACGGAATCCAGCGTCAGGGCGTACATGTCGTCCTCTATGATGCGTATTCCGTGGCGGCGGCAGACTGTGGCTATTTCATGGCGGCGGTATTCCGGCATGTGGGCGAGCGTGGGATTCTGGCAGCCGGGCATGATGTAGAGGCCGCGCACGGCTTCCTGCGCGCTTGCTGCGGCAAGGGCGTCGGGCAGCATGCCCTGTTCGTCCATGGGGATAGGTACCAGCTGCAGGCGCAGGCGTTTTGCAAGGGGCTTGATGAGCGGGTAGGTCAGGCTCTCCACGGCAATGCGGTCGCCCGGAGAAAAGAGCGCGCCAAGGGTGACGGTCATGCCATGCTGGGCGCCGGAACACACGAGCACGTTATCGGGCGTTGCCTCATACCCGTGCAGCGCGGCCCAGCGCACCCCTGTTTCCCTGTGCCGGAGCAATCCACGCGGCTGGTGGTAATAGAGCAGGTGCTGAATGTCGCGCCGCGCGGCAAGGGTAGCAAGCGCCGCGCCAAGGTCGGGGTCCAGCGAATGAAAGGGCGTGTTCAGTCCCAGATCAACCCTCGGGTTGCCGTCTGCACTCAGCGAATCGCGGCCGATCTGGGCAAAGGTCATGCGCTGCGAAAGTACAAAGGTACCCCTGCCTGTTTCGCCCCGCACCAGTCCGCGCCGTGCCGCTTCCGCATAGCCGCGGGTAACGGTGCCCACGGTCACGCCGAGCAGTTCCGCCACTTCGCGCTGGGTGGGGAGCGGTGCATCCGGCAGCAGAATGCCGGTGCGTATGGCGCTTTCCACCGCATCGGCAATGGCCAGATAGCGGGGCTTGGCAGAAGCGTGGGCCTCTGCATCCGTTGCGTTGCGT
The DNA here is from genome assembly GCF_013340285.1 of Desulfovibrio subterraneus. NCBI lineage: Bacteria > Pseudomonadati > Thermodesulfobacteriota > Desulfovibrionia > Desulfovibrionales > Desulfovibrionaceae > Desulfovibrio > Desulfovibrio subterraneus. Next base: position 83,049 of record NZ_BLVO01000005.1, read on the forward strand.
ACGGTGGTGAGCAGGTGATGCAATATTGTCATGGTGACAATTGATATTTTGACGAAGCGATTGTGTCAATACTATGCATGGCAGACTGAAAGCTGCCCCTCACGAACGGTCGGAGCGCGGCGGCTGTTTCGGCAACGCAAACAGAGTGGAGGCTTGCATGGAACCGACGCACGGTCTTTCGCTGACCGGGAACCTTCTGCCCCTCGTGTTGTTCTGTCTTTCCATGACGGCAACACCCGGGCCGAACAATATCATGCTTACTGCCTCCGGAGCGAATTTCGGATTCCGCAGAACATTGCCGCACATGTGCGGCATCGCATGCGGTATGCAGACCATGATTCTGACTGTGGGACTGGGGCTGGGAAAGGTGTTCATGGAGTTTCCCGTCATACACACGTCACTGGAATGGGTAGGCGGGGCATACCTGCTGTACCTGGCGTGGAAGATTGCCAACATAAGCCCTGTTGCAGCAGGGGCGGGCGGGGCAGCAAAGCCCTTCACCTTCATGCAGGCGCTGCTGTTCCAGTGGGTGAACCCCAAATGCTGGATGATGGTGGTGGGCGCCGTTGCCACCTTTGCCGGTGGCGAAACCGCCATGCGCGATGTCTTTATCATCGCGGCGGCTTTTCTGGCTGTGACACCGCCCAGCATAGGCATGTGGGCTGTGGTGGGCGTAAAGATCAGCCGTTTTCTCGAAACGGCGTTCCGCCGCCGCATGTTCAACTACACCATGGCCAGTCTGCTGGTCGGCTCACTGGTCTTTGTGCATATGGGCAAGGTTCTGTGACGGCTTTGCAGACCTGAAATAAAGCGCCCCGGACGGATGTCCGGGGCGCTTCTGCTTTGGTCTATTCCTCGTCATGGTCCGGCGTGGCTTCCGGATTGCCGCCGGTTTTCCTGCCTGCCTGCGCAGGCTGGAGGTTGTGTGCGGACTGCAGTTCCTGCAGGGCGGGGGCGGAGCGGATATGCAGGTCCATCTGCGGGAAGGCGATTTCTATGTTCGCCTCGCGGAATGCCTTGTCGATGGCAAAGCGCAGGTCCGAGATGGTGGAAAGGGCATAGTCTATGTCGTTGATCCACACGCGCAGGATGAAGTCGAGCGTGCTTGCGCCGAAATCGTTGAAAATGACCGCAGGCTGGGGCCGGCGCAGCACGTGGGAGTGACCTTCCGCCACGGTAAGCAGGGTCTTGCGGACCAGTTCGATATCCGAGCCGTAGGCCACGCCTACCACAAGGTCGCGGCGGATGGTGGCGTTGTTCTTGGTCCAGTTGGTCACCTGCGTGGTGACAAGGTCCGAGTTGGGAATGATGAGCGAGGCGTTGTCGAATGTTTCCACAACCGTTGCGCGGATGTTGATGGTGCGCACCGTGCACCACAGGTCGCCCACCTGAATGATGTCGCCCTGCTGGATGGAACGGCCGAACAGCAGAATGAGTCCGCTGAAGAAGTTGTTGAAGATGGTCTGCATGCCGAAGCCGATACCCACGGAAAGACCACCCGCAACAACCGTGAGGCTGGTGAGGCTTACGCCGAGGATATGCAGGCCGACCAGCCCGTAGATGATCCACAGGCCGTAGTTCGCCATGGTCTTGAGCGAGAGCACAGAGCCGCGCTGCCCCTTGGGCCAGCGTTCGGCCATGCGATCCAGTGCGCCCCGTGCCAGATGCGAGCAGGCGCGTGTGACGTAAAAGAGAATGGCCAGCAACAGCACGCTGGCAAATTTGAGCGAGAATCCTTCCCAGCTTATGGTCAGCTCGCCCACTGTCTTGAGAATGCCCGCGCCGAGGAACTGATAGAACCAGTACAGGCCGAGAGCTGATGAAGACGTCCAGACAAGGGGAGAGGCAACGCCGAGTATGGCACCTTTGAGCATGACATAGCCGCCTTCGTCCGGCAGGAAAGATAGGCTGCGGTTCAAGGTGGCCATGAGCCCCGCACTTGCGCCGTAGGCAACGTAGCCGCCGAACCAGAACATGCAGAGGAAGGCGGAAAAACGGGCAAAGCCCGCAAGGCTGATGAGCGTGAGAATGGTGGCTATCCAGAACCACACGGTAAGCGCCACGGCCCCCCGTGTGGGGTCTTTGCGGTGCTTGAAGGTCATGTAGCCGAGGAACAGCAGCAGCACGACCGTCCACATGGGGACTGCAAGCTTAGCGGGCGTTTCGTTGATGAGCATGAGCCCGCCGATGAGGAACAGCCATGAGACGGCAGTTTTGGGAATGTTGTTGAAGTTGGGTACAACAGCGCGCCGTATGGCGTTGGACCCCATGAGCACGCCGTAGCCGAACAGGAACCAGCTGAACACGCTGAATGAAGGGGCGGCACCGCCGAAAATACGCATGTCGGAAACAACAAGTGCAAACCCTATAGTGCCGAGTAACCCTGAACGGTGCAGCCGTGCGGCAATGGTGCCGGGAACGGAATTATCCCGCAGGGCCGCGCGCATGAGGGGAACACCCCCTGTGGCCACCACGGTGAAGATGAACATGCTGAGCAGAGCGGCGGAGAAAATTTTGGTTTGCAGCAGGGCAAGTTCCTGCCCCAGTGCCACTATGCGGACGGAAAACCACAGCGGGATGGAGCCGGGCTGCTTCCAGAGTTCAATGGAAACAAGCGGTTCACTGTTGCGGAAAAAATAATCCTTCCAGTGGTTGGCGAGTCCTTCTTCCTTCTGGTTGCGCTTGGAGCGGATCTTGTCGAAGAGGGTGGTAACCTGTTTGAGCTGTGTTTCTGCCTTGTTCTGCTGCGCATCAAGTCTTGCGCGCAACTGCATGATCTGGCTCAGGTAGGTGGTGACGAATTCCTGCATTTCGGGCGACAGATCTTTGCGGGCCGAAAAGTCGTTGCGGGTATTGATGGTGCCCAGTCGGTCGAGCCGGATGTTGGCCTGATCGTTTATGTCCTGCAGGGAGCTGCGCACGGTCGCCAGACGACGCTCAAGCGCGTGCAGCTGCCTGCTCAGAGCGCGTTCCTCTATGGGCGAAGCGAGCGAAAGGCCCTGCGCGAGCAGGGTTTCGCCATACAGTTTGCGCACGTCGTTGTACTCGTCTTTGGCATCGTCTAGGCGCTGGTCAACGGACTGTGCAATATCCTCTTCCGCGCTGGTGAGCATGGTCAGTTCGCGTTGTTTGACCTCAAGTATGCCCTGCAGCGACGTGGCAGGCTGGGCGTGGGCCGCAGTTGCGGTAACGAGCGCGGTAACAACGGCGAACAGCAGGCAGCAGAGAACAGCCGCGGCTGTCAGAGAGCGTGCGGACCGCGTGGTTTTCATAGTCTGTGTGGCCCGTTCTGTCGGGCGGAACGAAACAATGGGGCGTGTATGCAGAATGAGCATGAAGATACTCTGTGGTTTCCATTCGTTGAAAAAATCTTGTGCGGGAAGGACGGATTTCGTCCGCATGTCACTACGAATAATACCATAGCCTGAAAGCTGATGGGTGAGAAGGGGGCGGTCAGGCGGTTTCGCAATCCGCAAAAACGGGGCGCTGATGAGTGATTGACGAAGAACGTCGGTTCCCTTGCCTGTCTGCGAACGCAAATGAGCTGGTATGATGAGGCTGTGCAGCTCACAGAGAGGAGGCGGATGCGCGTTTGCGCCGTTGCCCGTTGTATTGTCGTATTGTCGCATTGCTGCGACGGCCTGTCGGGGGAACGGGCCTGTCGCTGCCTATACGCGGCCGATTCTGCGCGGAATATGGCAGGGTGTGTGCCGCCGTCTAGGCGGCAGGGAGCACGACCGTGACGGTGGTGCCCATTTCTTCTGATGTGGTGAAAGAGATTTCGCCGCCAAGGGTATCTGTTATGAGCTTGGCGGAAAATGTGCCGAGCCCTGTTCCGCCCTTTTTACCGAATGTGACGTACTTGCTGAAGAAGTTTGCGCGAATCTCTTCAGGCACCACGCCGAAGTTGTGGATGTCCACAGCGACACGTTCGCCCATGGGCAGAATGCTCACACTGACGTGGTGGCCCTGAGGCGAGGCTTCTGCCGCATTGGTCAGCAGATTGGAGAAGAGGTAATAGAGCATGGTTTCTTCTGCGCGGACGAGTATCTTATCGCCCGGTTCAAAGGCTTCTCCGTCAACGGTGATGGAATGGGAAATCTGCAGGGCGCTTGAGAGCGGGGCAATATCCATGAACACGTTCCGCAGAATCTGCATGATATCTATTGTTGCGGGAACAAAGGTATAGGTTCCCGTTTCCATTTTGAAAAGGTCGAGCGATGCGTTGATGGTTTTGAGCATCTTGAAGCCGGACTCCTTGATGTGCTTGAGCATTTCAAGCTGGTCATCATTGAGCGGGCCTATGTCTACGATCACGTCAGGCAGGTTGATGATGCCGTTGAGGGGAGACTTGAGATCGTGGCGGGTTATGCGCTCCACATCTTCCTTGAGTTGTTGCAGTTTCTTCTGTTCTGAGATGTCCATGAAGCTCTTCAGAAAGAAGAGGTGGCCGCCCAGCTGGATTTCGGTAACGTTCTCGATGATGGGAATATTCACCCCGTCAGTTCTTCGCAGGGTATGCTCATAATTCATGCGTAATGCCAGCCGGTTATGGAAGGGACAGTTTTCGGGTTCCTCAAAGCATATGCTGCCCGCGCAACTTGTGCCGATGAGATCTTCTGGCTTTGCCTTGAGCATGGCAAGGGCTGCGGGATTTGCATCATGAATTTTCTGGGTTTTCGCGTTGGTGATGATAACGCCCGTCTGGATTGAGTTGAAAATCTGCTGCAGCTGTCTGTTGGTATCTTCCAGCGCACGGGTGCGGGCGAGTACCTTCTGCTCCAGCCGCTTATTGTCTTCTGCAAAGAGCTTGTTCACCTCATGGCTTTCCATGGCATGCGCCGCAGAGAGCATGACAACGGAAAACAGTCTTCGTGTAGTATCCAGAATGCCGTCTTTGTCCTGCTGCAACACGCCGACCAGCATGCCCCGTATCCGCGATGCCGAACCGATGACATGCAGCAGTATCTGGTGCTTGCCGTCGCGTGTGAGGAAGAAGAGAGGCTCGTTGCTTTTCATGGCATACGCGAAAGAATTGTCATCGATGAGGCTGTTCACCTCCCGCTCTATCAGTTCGTTCATGCCGGGGGTGTCGCAGTACTGCATGGCGAAGTCATACGTTCCTTCCTGCGCCAGATAGATGGCCACTCCTTTCATGTCGATCATCTTGCGGGCACGCAGGCAGGTTTCTTCCAGAATGGGGCGGGTGTCACTGTGCTGCGACAGAGAAGGCGCAAAACTGCCGAGCGAAGCAGCAAGCTCAAGGGCATCCATGGCAGCGGCTCTTTCGCGGCGCAGCAACTCAAGCTGCTTTTCTTGAAATTGTATTATCTGGTTCTGTGTCATGGCGGTCAGCTGAGAAAAATACTGGTGATGTCGTGAATCTGTCGTTCGGCAGCAAGTATTGTTGCTTCAATGGCGCTTTCGGGCAGGTTTATTGTTTTCCATATCGTCGGGGGAATGGTGCGGACGAGTATGGAGCCGTTGGCACCGAACCCCATGGCTATGGCGAGCGTATCCGCCACAGAGCACAGGGCGGCTTCAACAGAGGGAATATCATTCAGGCCATGGTGTTCGGCAACGCCGTCAAGCAGCTCTTCGGGCAGATTCCATCGTTTGAACAGGGCCCTTGCAACATCCGTATGATCGAATCCGAAGATGGTCCGTTCCGCCAGATAGAGGGAAATGCCGGTGGTCCGAGACAGGTTTACTGCCCACGCCACATGCTGGGGGGCCAGTTTGAGCATGACCAGACGGCCTATGTCGTGCAGCAGGCCTATGACGAAACAGCGTTCCTGCTGCATGCCCTGCATATGCGAGGCAAGGATGCGGTTCAGCACACCGCAGGCAACGGAGTGCTGCCAGAAGCCACGTACGGAGATGATGCCGTCCGGCACGCCGATGAACAGGTCGATGACGGCCACGCCAAGCGCCAGCTGGCTTATTTCGCGTGCGCCCACAAGAGCCACGCTTCTGCTGAGCGAGTCTATGCGCTGCCCGAAGCCGTAGAACGGACTGTTGACCAGGCTGAGCAGCTTGGCGCTGATGCTGGGGTCTTTGGAAATGACCTCGGCCAGCTTGTTGGCCGTGGAGCTCGGGTCTTCAAGTGCATTGCTTATGCGGAAGTATATGTCGGGAAAAGAGGCGAGCCCCTTGTCGGTATTCACGAACTCCTCAAGGCTGGATTTCGAGATGTTGTCCGGTTGGGGAATGGGGTTCCAGTTGAAGGTGTCGGTAGAAAGAGTCTGACCGGCCTGCAACCGGCTGACATACAACTTCATGCAGGCGGTGTGGAGTTCCGGCATGGGCGGTGAGGCAAGATTCGCCGCGCTGAAAAGGCTGTCCACAAACTGGCGTGCAGCGGCAAGATCGTGTTCCGGTATGCTGAGCAGCGATTCCTGTTGTGCCTCGCCTGCGGAAACATGTTCTATGTCGGCATCAAGTGCTCCCCAAATCTTGAGCACGCGTATGTGCTGCTCGTCCAGCACGGTCCCTCTGGGAAGAAGCAACCTGCCGTTGGAGCTGAACGCGTCGGAGGCGAGTATCATTCCCGTCCGCAGGTCTGATGCGTTGACCTTTCCCATTGCAGCCTCTGATATATCGAGGTTTTTGTATAGAAACCTTAAATTGTTCGATATTATGAAAATACAGCATCCTGTAAGAGCGGGGTATGATATTTCGCGATTCCGGATGAAGAAAAAAAGCCGCAGTCCCTTCCGGGGCTGCGGCTTTGCCAGTTTCTGCGGTCAGCGTTCCGATTCGAGCTGCCGTGCCTTTGTGTAGGCAAAGCGCAGGATTTCGTATTCGAAGGGCGTATCCATCGTGTAGTACCGGAAGGGAATTCCCGCCCGTGTGTTCACCCCGCGCACCACTGTGTTGGTGTACCTGGCCGTGTCGCGGTCGCCGATCTCGGCCAGTTCATACAAATATTCCATCTGGTAGTAGGCAAACACCATGTCACCGGCAAGGCCCACAGAATCGCGGATGTTGGAGGGACCGTATACCGGCAGCACCACATAGGGGCCCTGAGGGACGCCCCATACGCCGAGGGTCTGGCCGAAATCTTCGTTCTGCGGATAGAACTCGAGCTTCGTGGCGGGATCGAACAAACCGCCTATGCCCAGCGTGGAGTTGATGACGAACCGCGCCACGATGATGCCGCATTTGGAAGGATCGCCCTGCAGCATGGCGTTTGCCAGTCTGGGGATTTCGTTGATGTTGCTTATGCCGTTGGCAATGCCGGAGCGGAGCTGCGGGGGCACCACGGCTTCGTAGCCCGTGACCACGGGAATGAGCACGGCGCGGTCGAGCTTGGCGTTGAACGTGTAGATCGTTCTGTTCAATCGCTCGGCAGGATCGTTGACGGCAAGCAGTGAGACATTTTTCATCTTTCTCTGCTCGGCTTCATCTTCTGCCTGCGGTGCGGTCACGACATGTGATACCGGGGTTCGGAAAGGTGTTTTTTCCAGAGTCCTTTCAGGGGCGGTCCGTGTGGCGCCGCACCCTGCCAGTGCGCAGAGGCAGACAAGAAGCCCTATGAGGCGGATCAGGGAGCGAATCAGGGAGCGGGTCATGATGGCGCGGGAGGGGTGTGCTGTCTTCATGGCTTACTCCTGCCGTTCCATGGCACGCAGCATGGCCTGCGCGAAATCGACGTATTGCATGTTGCCGCAGTGGCCCCCCGTTGCAAAAAGCGTTGCCCGTTTGCCGAAGGTCTGTTTCAGGAAGGCGACCTCGTCCGTCTGCAGGATGGGATCATCCTCGTTACCCACAAGCCGTATGTTGTCCGACGTGCGCAGAAAGTCTGCAATTTTGCGTAATGAACAGTCTGCAAGGGCCTTTTCTTCCGTCATGCCGGAGTCAGTATATTGCAGATACGGCAGCAGAAATTCGCGGAAGTAGTCCTGAAACGTGATCTGGCTGGCCGTATCGAAATAGCGCATCAGGGGCGAGGCTGTATCGAGGTGCGTGTTGGCGGGCACCACATATCCGGCATTGAGGCACACGTCCGAGGTGAAGATCATGGACGACGAGGTAAGACGGAAGCTGGCCCCGATAAGCTGCTTCAGTTCCGTATCGGTCATATCCACCGTGGTGAAGAAGCGGTAGAGGACTTCGCTGTCCAGCTGCGCGAAATTGTTTGATTTGTAGAATTCAGAGAACTGCCGGATGAACTTGTCTATGGCCTTTTGGGGGGTCTGGTTTCCATTTTGGGCTTCCAGCCACGAATCAAAGGTTGTGGCGGAGCTGAAAAGGTCTACCGGCGGGTTGATGAGCAGTACCTTGTCGAAGTTGAAGCGCTTCTCGTGCCTGTCGCGTTCCGCCAGAAAGGCCGAGTGCATGGCGCCGAGGCTATAGCCCGTTACGCTGTAACGGCTGACCTTGCGGCGCGATTCCACATCTTCCTTTACCCACTGCATCAGGGTGTAGAGATCTTCCGTGTCATAGGGAACATAGCCTGCTACGCCGTGCTTTGACAGGCTGGCAATGTAATTGAAGTGCGTGGGCGAAGACAGGGCCACGGTGTGATAGCCCGCATCGTAGAAGAGGCGCTGCAGGAACTCCACCTTGGAGGAGCTGAACCTCCCGCCTGTTCCGGCAATGATGAAAATGAGCGGAGCTTCGTCCTTCTGGAGCATCTCGGCATATTCGACAGATTTGCAGTACCAGAAGATTTCGGGAACCTGCCTGTTTTCGATGCTGATGGACCGTACAGAAGGGGTCACCGGCGTCACGCGCTGCTTGAGCTGGAAGCGGAACTCGGGAGGCGTGCCGAAAACGGTGGCCTCATACCGGTTTGCAAAGGGATATGCCCCCGTGCTTTGTCCTGCTGTTCCGGAAGAGGCGGCAAACGCGTGCGAGCCTGCAAGCAGGAATAATGTGAGCAGGTAATGGAAAAAGGTTGCAGGAACCTTTGCTGTCATGGGTTTCTCCACTGTTGATGAGTTCGGAACAAGGTAATCTATCAGAGGAGTTGCAGGGCCACAACACCCCGCAGGTGTGGCGCCGTCTGTAAACCGGAGGATGCATGTGTATAGTGCCGTTGTCATGGCAGATAATAGGAGGTGTCGATAAATCGGCATGTTGCACCATGCCATTTTCGTGGAACGCTGGTTGCAGTCTGGACACCGCGTTACTGAGGTGTGCCGTTGCTTACTAATAAGGAGAGTTCCATGAAGTTCTGGCTACAGACCATTTCCGCCCGGTTCCTGCTGCTCAGCGTTTTCAGTATGTTGGCAATGGGGGCTATCGCCGGCGTATCGCTCACGGCATTGTCCGATCTGGGTAAGACCTTCGAGACAATGAAAAATATACACATCGACGGCAAGATGGCCACGCTCGCCATCAACCGCGACATCAACTATGTCAGCCGTCTCACCCGCAATATCATGCTCGGCAGCAACTATGACAAGGATATGAAGAGCCTGGACGGCCGTATTTCCGATATACGGGACAGCTTCAGAATCCTGCGCGATTCCGCCGAGGGAGATGAGCAAATCGCGCTGGTTGCCAAGGCGGAAGAAGCCGCTCTCAGCTTTGTGGAAGACGGCAGGCGCTTTTCTCGAGAGCTTGCAACGGTGCCGAGCGATGAACGACACACCTACTACGGCGCGTATGGTGAATCTGCAACGCCGCTGGCCATGCAGTCGCGCAAATATTTCGGAGAGCTGATCCGCATAAAGGAAGAAGGCTTCGACAAGTCCATGGCCGACTTTGCCGAGTCGGTCAGAAAGGCTCGTATCGTCGCGCTGGGCTCGCTTGGGGGAGTGGTGGCGCTGCTGGGCATCTGCAGTTTCCTTGTGCTGCGTTCCATCACCAATCCCCTGCGCACAGCGCGGCGTTTTGCCGAAGATGTGGCCAATGGTGATTACAGAGAGATTGATGTGGCTTCCTTCAGGGGTGAACTTGCCGTGCTCATGGAATCCCTTAACCTGATGGTGCAGCAGTTGCGCAAGCGCATAGCCTATGCGCAGGGGGTGCTTGAGGGGTTAAGCGTGCCCTGTCTGGTGACCAACGGTGAAGGCATTGTGGAATGGACTAACGACCACCTGCTTGAACTGGCAGAAAAGTCCGGCAAGCCTTCCGACTATGCCGGAGAATCCACGAGCCGTCTGCTTGCAGCAGAAGGGCAGAGCGGCTGCGTGTGTGTGGAAGCCATCAAGCAGCGCGCGCCTCTGCACAAGGAAATGGTGCTGACCACGGGTAAGGGCCACAAGGTTGTTGCGGATGTGAAGGCCACCCCCTTCTATGACATGGACGGCCACCTGCTCGGTGCCATTTCAAGCTTTTTCGATCTGACTGACAGTCGCAGGCGTGAACGGCTGATCAACGAACAGAATGCCAAGCTGGCCCAGAGTGCCGGTGAGGTTGCACGAATCAGCAGCGAGCTGGAAGTGGCTGCCCATGATCTTGAGACTGTGATTGCATCCTGTCGTTCAGGTGCGGAAAACCAGAAGGACCGTACCTCAAACGTGGCGGCCGCCATTGACCAGATGAACGCCACCGTAGCCGACATTGCCCGCAGCGCCTCCGATTCCGCCCGGATTGCGGCGGAAACACGCGAAACCGCCATGGGCGGGGCCGATGTGGTCTCCAGTGTCATTTCCACGGTGCGGGAAGTGAGCGACCGTGGGGATACCCTTGTCTCCGACATGGAAGTGCTGCAGAAGCAGGCGGATGGTATTGGCGAAATCATTTCCGTCATCAACGACATTGCGGATCAGACCAACCTGCTTGCGCTGAACGCTGCCATTGAAGCGGCGCGGGCCGGAGATGCCGGACGCGGTTTTGCCGTGGTGGCAGACGAAGTGCGCAAACTGGCAGAAAAGACCGTGCACGCCACCAAGCAGGTGGCAGAGTATGTGGGCGCCATTCAGGTGAGCACCAACAAGAATTGCAGGGCAACCACGGAAACGACCGCCAAGATCCGCCATGCTGTTGATCTGGCCACACAGGCAGGAGATGCCCTGAAGTCCATTCTGCAGCTGGCAGGCAGAACGGCAGATCAGGTGCGCTCCATTGCCACGGCCGCCGAGGAGCAGAGCGTGACCAACGAGCAGATTGCCCGCTCTTCGGAAGAGATTCATGTAACAGCCACCCACTCATCGCAGGAGCTGCAGAAGTCCGGCAGGTCCGTTGTCCGCCTCAACGAGCTGGCTGCCCAGCTCAGTGGCACGGTTTCGAGCATGGAGAGCATGCGCTAAGCCCACGCGCAAGCTCCTGCGCCAGCTTCGGGATTGCGCGACACATCCCGAATGCTGCGCCGAATGCTGTGCCGGATGGTGCGTCAGATGGTGCACCAGATGCTGTGCCAGATGAATACGCCAGATGAATACGCCGGATGAGTACGCCGGAAGAATAAGTAAGCGCCCCCGCCTTTGATGGCCGGGGCGCTTTTTGTTGTACTGATGGCAGGTGCCGGGAGGATTTTGCAGGCTACGGCGTTTTTCGGTCAGCTGTGGCTTTTCCCCAGAAGACGAACCGTTGCAGCAGATAACTGATGGGGGGGATGATGACAGCAACAAGCAGCGGAGCCGCAAGGGGCGGCAGCTGCATGCGGCCGCAGAAAATGCCTATGCCATAGCTGATGGCGGCCCCGACGCTCGATACGCAAAGGAACAGCAGGTATTGCCTGAATGAACGGGAACGCACCTTGAAAACGAAATACGAGGCCACGAAGAAGGAAAACAGGTTGGCTGTAAGAAACGCAAACACGTTTGCCACTTCAATGCTCATGGTGCCGATGAGGAGCGAAAACACGATGAAGTGCACCGCGGTATTTGCCACCCCGGCGGCAATGAAGCGGACATAGTGATGCATTTTCTCAGCCCGGGTTCCGGGGAGGGCAGGTGAGGAGGTGTTTTGCATTTCAGCGTTCTGCTTTTTCATGAACCTGCGAGATAATGTAGAGCGGGCGGCGTTTGGATTCGATATAAATCCTGCCCACATATTCACCGAGAACCCCCAGTGCCATGAGCTGCATGCCGCCGAGGAAGGCTATCACCGTTATCATGGATGCGTAGCCCTGCACCGGGTCGCCGACCAGCAGATGCTTGGCAACTACATACAGGGCGAAGAAAAAGGCCATGGTGGAAACGGCTGCGCCGCAGATGGATGCCACGCGAAGCGGAACTATGGAAAAAGATGTCAGCCCGTCTATGGCCAGTTTCACCAGCCCCAGAGGCTTCCACTTGCTGTCGCCCGTGTGCCGTTCCGGCCTGTCGAAGTATACGCTCGCAGTGGAGAATCCCGGCCAGGAGAGCAGGCCCTTCATGAAGCGGTTACGTTCGGGCATGCTGCGTATGACATCGACAACCGCTCTGTCCATCATGCGGAAGTCGCCGGCATTTTCGGGAATTTTCGATTCGCTTATCATGTTGAAAAACTTGTAGAACAGGCCAGCAGAAAGGCGCTTTGCCTTTGTGTCGTGCTCCCGGGTTCTGCGTATGGCGAACACCACGTCGTGTCCCTTGCGCCATTCTTCCAGCATACGCGGAATGGTGTCGGGCGGTTCCTGCAGGTCGGCATCGATAGGAACAACCACATCGCCTTTGCACATATCCAGACCGGCGGAAAGGGCAACCTCCTTGCCGAAGTTGCGGGATAACCGGAAGGCTCTGATATACGGCTCCTGCCGTTGTGTGAGCGCCTCGAAGGTGCCGTCTGCACTTCCGTCGTCAATGCAGACAACTTCTATGGAGACGCCGAGATGTATGCGGAGCGCCTCAATGGCACCAAAGAGTACGTCCAGCCCGTCTTTCTCGTTGTACATGGGAATGACGAGGCTCAGCAGTGAGGGATTCTGCCGGTTCTCCGGGGGGGTGCAGATCAAACCTGTGGTTGTGCTGACATTCATGGCGCTTACCGTTGGCTGGCGGGGGCTGCGATTTGAACATCCTGCAGCTCCCAATAGTTTTTGTAGGTGGAAAGAATCCATTTCCTGTCAGGATCATGCAGATGCCGGAAGAAAACGGGACGCGGGGCTACGGGCGAGGCCGTAACGGTGATGCTGCCGTTGCTGCCTGCTTCAAGGGCTTTTTGGTATTGATCCGAAACAATGGCGCGGTGCGTGGCAAAATTCCCGTTGAAGGTGTTGATGATGATGTTGAGGGAATTGGGCATGAGAAGCACTGCGGCAGCGAGACACCAGCACAGCACTCGGTGATGCCTGCGGGCCAGAGCCGTAACCCGCCCGGAAAGGCGGGGGGCAATGTACACGGCGTAAAAGGCCAGACAGGACAACAGCACGTCCGTGTAAATGGCGTTGTTGATTCGCGCGTAGGGGTGTTTTCCTGATGACCATATGGAAACGAAGTAGTCCCAGAAGAAGCAGAGCCAGATAACGGCAAATGCCAGAATGGCATTGTTCCGGTTCGACCATGCGGGAATGAGGTTCCCCTGAAAGAGGGATTTCAGAAAGGGAGCTGCGGCGGCAATGAAGATGAGGAAGGGAGAGAGCACAAGCCATTTGAATGCTTCAAATCCACCGCCAAGTGCGCGCAGGCTGGTTATGCCGAACCAGACAAGCAGGGAGGGATGTCGGCTGTCTGCTGCAGCACGCGCAAAATTGCCGGGAGCAAAGGTGGCTATGCAACTGAGCACAAGGGCCAGCAAAGCATAGGCGAGATAGGTCTTTCTGTTCGCATTGCGGTGCAATACGGCGATAACTGCTGCGGCAAGCATTATCGTCACAGTGCTGAACATGGTTACTTCATTGCAGCCTGTGGCAACGGCAATGCACAGTATTGTGGCTGCGTGGAAAAGCCAGGATCGTGACGTGCCGTCGGAAAGAAGGGACATTGATCCGAGAAGAATGATGAATGCGTTGAACGCGATCTGGTACGTGAAGCCGCCGGACATCCAGTAGATGCCTTGGGCAGGCGAGACGTAACCGGAAAAATAGGTGGCGCAAAAGGCAGCCGTCAGGAACAGGGAGATGCTCCTGCTCTGTCTGAAGAAGCTTGTGATAAAGTAGTAAGCTCCGCCTGCAAAGCCCAGAATGAGAAAGACCGGGAGGAACTGGTATATGGCAATATGCGGGTTCAGTGTCCCAAGAACGGGAATGAACAGGTTGGATGCGAAGCGGCCCGACCAGATATTGTAAAACGAGGAATAGTACTCAAGAAACGGTATGCTTCTGATTTTCAGCGGATAAGAATAGTCGTCCGCTACGGGATATACAAGAAACGACAGAGAGCACAGTACGAGGATGTATATGAAGAACCCAATGTACAGAGCGCGATGATGCGTTGTTTCTGTTGTAATTGCTGGAGTGGTTGTCATGATTTGATATTTGGGAAGAGGTTGAAGACGGAATCTGCCCTTTATATGGTAAGGTTTTAGTCAAGTCCAGAATGTTGTCCATTCCTGCGTTGAACGAAACCATGCTGACCATTGGCTTCATGCAGAGGGCTGCGGAGGCCATGCACCCTAGATCATATCTGGCCCCGGAAGATCATGTCGGACCCAGAAAGAGTATGTCGGACCCAGAAAGAGTATGTCGGACAAGAAGAATTGTGTCGGACCACGGAGGAATCAAGACGGGCTTGGGGCGCGGATTCTGGGGTTGGGGTGCTGCGTAGGCACAGGCTCAAATGATCATAAGAAAGAGGAGGCACCGTGCGGTGTCCCCTCTTTTCCCGTAACTCTCTTCTGGAACGATGGTCATTCTCCCCGATACCTTCAACCTGTTGCCGCGTAACCGGTATGGAAAGCTGCAGCGAAGGCGGGTGAGTGGCTTTCTTAGCGCAGCGCTTTCAGCGCGTTCACCACATCAACAGGATCAGCGCGCAGGGTGTAATCTTCGTGAACAAAGGCCCACGCGACAGTGCCGTTGGTGTCGATAACAAAGGTGGCAGCCAGCGGCAGGTCATAGCGGCCCTGACCGTTGTGCTTGTCCAGATCGATGCCGAATCCGCTGTATACGGTGCGCAGTTCGTCCGACACGGAGAAGACAATGCCAATTTCGCGGGCGTACTCGGAATTGATGTCGGAGAGCACGTCAAAGGCCAGTGCGTTCTTTTCGGCGGTGGAAAGTGAGTTATCCGGCTGCTCCGGGGTTATGGCTATCAGGGTTGCGCCTTGCGCCGTGATTTCCGGCAGTGCAGCCTGATATGCGCGCAGTTCTATGTTGCAATATGGGCACCAGCCGCCACGGTAAAAGGTGATCACAACGGGGCCGTTTGCGAGAAACGATGAAAGGCTTTTCGTCTTGCCGTTCTGGTTGGGCAGGGTGAACTCTTTCAAGGTGTCGCCGACCTTGGGCGCATTTTCCACCATGTGCGATTCGATGAGCAGGGAAAGCTCGGCGGACATGATTTTGCGGGCTGTCTCCGGAATTCTGGCAGTGCTCTGGGCCTTCTGCTCTGCGAGTTGCTGCGTAAGGGTCATGCTGTGCTCCTTGTGTTTGAGCGGATTGCGAGTTGTTCTATGATCAACTTGAATGTTCGTTAAAGTTATGGATGGCAAAAGCTCTTGTCAACAGCTTTTTGAATGTTTATTCAAGTTCAAGGGCAGAACGCATCGGACCCTGAGTCCGGATTCAAATATCGGGGGTAGTTATGGCCAGGGCGCAATATGACAGGGATGATATTCTCGACAGGGCACTCGAACTGTTCTGGATGAACGGTTTTAACGGTTCATCCATGCAGCAGGTGGTGGAAAAAACGGGGCTCAAGCCCGGTTCCATCTATTTCTCCTTCGGGAACAAGGAGGCGCTGTTCAAGGAAGCGCTTGAGCGCTACGCCCAACGGAATCTCGGGAAGATCCGCACAACGCTGGATGCCGCCCCGAGCGTGGGCGAAGGCATTTGCCGGATTCTGGATGGTATGGCCCTTGAGCCTGAGCGGAATAGATTTCTCAGCTGTTTTCTGGTCAAGACTCAACTGGAACTGGCACATGACGGAAACGAACTCTACGCGGTGGCAGCCGCTGCCCTGCGTGATGTGGAAGCGCTGTTTCAAAGCACTCTGGAGCGCGAATATGATGGTGAGACGAGTCGCGCACGTGCGGCCAGTATAATGCTGCATATTTTCGGGATGCGTGTGTACGGTTATGGCGAGGATCCGGTATCCCGCACGCGTGCGGCACTGCGCGAAGGCCTGCCTTGGCTCCCGTGGTCTGACTAGTCTGGCACCTGTGACAGACTCATGGCACCACAACGAAAAAAGCCTCGATCTTGCGATCGAGGCTTTTGTTCTCGTGGCGTCCCCAAGGGGATTTGAACCCCTGTCGCCTGCGTGAAAATAGGGTCCCTTATGCAAATAAAGTTAAATTTTGGTTGCTTTTGTCTCGGGAATGCGTGTCTGGCACGGATTCTGGCATTTAGCAGACATGTTTTAATGGCACCCTACAGCAGGGGAATTTGCGTTGGAGATGAAAACATCGTGAAATTGGATATAGTGCGAGATACCTTGATTTGCTTTGTGTGCGCTTCCTTGGTGGTAGTCTTTTCGACCGTGGCTGAGAATTTGAGGTCAATAATCTCGTCCAGATTCTTATCCTGCATTTTGTCGAGGAACTTTGTATCCAGAACTTCGGCCCAGAATTCGCTGGCTCCGCTTTTGAACTGCCATTTGGATCTTTCCGGCGAAAGATAGATGATTGAGACCACCTTGTCGTCGCTTTCCACTGTCACCTCGTCTTCGGGCTGAGCAATAAAATACGGACGCTCTTTTTTGGTGATGGTGACCGTAGCGAGTCCTGGTTGTTGGATTTCCATAGCTTCCAAACCGGCAAATTCTAAGAGAAACGTCATTTCGTCCAGAGATCTGCGAAGCTCATTATTCTCAACAAGGCGTTGCAATTTTTCTGTGGCCTCTTTGTCGAGCTCAAGCTTCTTAATGTGCTCTCGAAGCTGTTCCTTTTTGCCTTTTGCTTTTTTAATAAGATCGATGAGGAGCTCGAAGAGTAGCATGGGCACTTTGGCGAATGATTTTGCGTCGATTCCAAAAAAGGACATTATGGCAAGCCAGAATGCAATGTCATTTTTACCCTGAGGTGAAAGCGCATATTCAAGCATTCCTTTAAATGAGCTGGGCTGCTCAGCTTGAACTTCAAGATTTGTAGCGTGTCCGAGAAGGAACCTATTCGTGCGCTTGAATGAGCGGTCGAATCCGAGAAGGGAACGGGCGTAGAGTTCGGCGTTGATGGAATGCTTTTCAGTGGCCTCGCCCGAATATTTAAGATGTAGCGAACCGGCAGCAGGTTCTTGAGGCGTGTCTCCAAACAGGGATAATTGCACCGGACTCCCTCCCTTTTGAATGTCATTGGTTGGATATTAGTTTGCCTATAGCGCATGCCTTTCAGAAAGTTAAGCCATTTTGACAAGGTTGAGAGAGAAAATGTCAGTAATGGCAGGAGTTGTGTAAGGTTTTACGAAAAAAAAGGAAGGCGACTACCGTCCCTTCAACTCATACATATTAAGTCGGGAGGCTAGCTTTTCCTGCCGCATTTCTTCCTGACAACGCTTTTGGAAAGCGTGCCATCAAGAACGCGTCTACTCGTTAGTTCCAGTAAGTCTTTCGGGGATGGAGGCTATATCCGGTGATAGGAGCAGAGCACCCGTGTCGTGGGAGATCTGGAAACGGCTTTAGAGAGAACGGGAAGTGTTTTAGGGAAAAATTACACATCGATTAGGCGCCTGACGGCTGAACAACGAAAAAAGCCTCGATCTTGCGATCGAGGCTTTTGTTCTCGTGGCGTCCCCAAGGGGATTTGAACCCCTGTCGCCTGCGTGAAAGGCAGGTGTCCTGGGCCAGGCTAGACGATGGGGACGCTTGGTTGTTTCCGCCTCAGAGGTATTCCCTGCAGCGGAGACGCACTTTTATGGAACAGTGCGTGGAAAGTCAAGCGGATTTTTTACAGCCCTATTTTATTCTTCGGAAGCAGCGGCAGCAGGAGTCTCAGCACCCATGCGGCGGCTGCGCTTTTTCAGGCGCTTCATCTGCTTGCGGGCAGCGGCGCGGGTTGCGTTGTCCGAGGTGTCGGCAAGCAGGGAACGCAGAAATTTGATTTCCGCCTTGGCTTTACCGGTGGCAGAGGTTGCGGTGCATTCGCTAGCGGCAAAGGCGGGCAGGCGAACGGGCTTTGCCTTGGCGGCAGGAGCTTCGGCCTTTTTTGCAGCCTTTTTGGGCGCGGCGGCTTTGGGTGCTTCTGCCTTGGCAGGGGCAGCGCCACCCATGGCTTCCTGAATGGCCTCGATGAGCGGGCCTTTGTTCAGGCTGGAGATGCCTTTGATCTGAGGGAATTGGGTGCTCGCCAGTTCCCGCAGTTCCTTGACGGTCATCTTGTCGAGGGGTTTGTCTGCGGGGTTGAGGGTTGCCGGGGTCTGGGTCTCACTCATCTGTCATCTCCTTCGTGTCTGTGTCGCTGCTATTCCGCCTCATCGAACATGCGGACGTATTTTTCGTAACAGCGTGTTACCGGCGATGCCGGATCGAGTTTGCCGAGCAGATTTCCCAGCCGTGCCGGTCTTGGCGGCAGAGCGGGAATGTAGCGCTCGATGGACGGCATGTTCAGCTCGTCCAGCGCAGGTTTGCCCATGAGCAGGTCAACCTGCACCCTGTCGAAGAAAGGTTCGTCCAAAAACGCATTCACCCGTTCGATGATCTCATAGGTGTAATAGGTCAGCTCCTGCTGCGCCATATTATCCTCCGCACCTATGATCAGGGTGGTCTTGCGATGCCCGAGCGGAATGGCGAGAAGTCTGAGCTCTTCCCCCATTACCATATCCCAGTTGCGCCACAGTTGCGCAAGCTTGAAGCCGGTTCCCGCGCCTTTGCGCTGGAGCAGGCGGTCTAGCGCCTCGCCGATGCGTTGTTCCATATTGATCCGCCCGTCAGGGCAAAAAACTGTCCGGCCTGCAACTGTGTCTGCTGCAGATGCACAAGGTTGCAGGCTTGGGCCGCGTACGGGAGTGTCCACTCTCCTGAACTGCGGAGTATCGTTCAACATATGCCGACAGCATTGATACTGTCAACGAACCGGTCCGGAAGGGATTTTCTTCACAATTCAGGATTGCGCGGCGGACCGGCCAAGAGCGTTCTGCAGGTCTTCGCCCATGCGCTGTATATAGTGGTAGAAGGCCAGCACCTGCACCAGTTCGCGGGCGGAAAAACGCTTGGTGGCGCCTGATTCCCGCAACTCTTCAAGCTTGCGGTCGGCCTTGTCCAGCAGGGCGCGCAGCGAATTTACATCCGGCTCGCGGTCTTCGCCTAGCGCGGTCATGGCCACGCGTGATGCCGTGACCACGGCGCGTATCTCCGGCGCCATGAGCAGGTTGTAACCACCCTCGCGCATATCCAGCACGGTACGCAGCATGCCCGTAAGGTGGCGTGCGCATTGCTCCAGCACCACGATCTGCTTGTCCATCAGAGTGGCGTTGTCATCAAAGAGTGGTGATTCATGGCGCAGCATCTTGCGGAACAGACCACGGTTGGCGGCGATATCCTTGAGCAGCGGTTCCAGCGTCGCTTCCGTGGTGGTGGCGGTGGTGCCGAGAAAATCTTCAACCAGCGCGGCATATATGTCGGATGCGCGGGTAAACTGCGTCTGCAGCCGCACCTCAAGCGCTTCGCCCACGCGGGCGGGCAGAATCCAGATGGAAACCACATAGGAGCACAGCACGCCGATGGTTATTTCCACCACGCGCATCAGGCTGAACACGACGCGGTTTTCGGCACCGAGGCTGGCAATGAGCACGATGGATACGGTTATGGCCGCCATGCGGTAACGCGGATTGTGCCGTGTCATGTAGGCGCAAAAAGCCACTGAGCAGAACAGGGCGATGGCTGTTCCCAGCGGAGTTTCGGGAAGCAGGACAATGCCGAGTATCCCGATGAGCGCACCCACGGCGGTTCCGGTAAAGCGGTACCAGCACATGTGGATGGATTCAGCCACGTTCACCTGCATGACGATGACGGAAGAAACCACCGCCCACATGCCGAACTTGGGGTCGAGCAGGGAGGCGATGACAAGGGCGAGCAGGGCGGCAATGCCTGTTTTTATGCCGTGGCGGACGTGAGCCGCAGTGGAGTCCAAATCTGACAGGGGCATGGGCGTTTGGTGGGGGTTAATGTTATACCGGCGGGCCGGCAAAAGGGAAACCGCAAACCCGACCCGCAAGGCTCTAATCGCAGTCCGCTTTGCTGGCAAGGATACTTTTCCGAGAGCATATTTTCTGAGGCCACTTTGCTAAAGACACTTTGTTAAGCATACGTTGCAACGGGAAAATGATAGTGCGCGCTCAGGGGATATGCTATGCATACAGCAAATACCGGCAAACGAACAGCCCCGGCACTTGAAGGCGTTTTACGCAGGACCCGAGCCAAGCATGCGCAGCACGAAAACGCAGGCGCACAGGAGGTGTATCATGACGCTGCAGCAGACGGATGAAGGCATCTTTCAGATTGAACGACGCGGGCGCACCGCATTGTTGCGGCTGTGCGGCAACTTCTTCCAGAATATCAAGGATCTGGGCAGGCGGGATACGGTTCTGAACGCCTTTGACATGCTGAACATGGATAAGGACGTTTCCGTCATCATTCTCAGCCTTGCGTATTGCGGGGTGAGCGGGGATGAATATGTCCGCTTTTTCCGTGAACAGCTCGACGGCATGGAAAAGCAGTCTGCCCACCGGTTCTGCAATGCCGTGAATCAGGTGATGCTTGAAATGGTCCGTTCCGGAAAGCTGATCGTGCACACCTGCTGCGGTGATATGCTCACTTTTTTCCTCGGCGTGTCGCTGGCTGCGGATTACTCCATTGCAGCCGAGGGCAGCGTGTTTCGCAATTCCTATCAGGAGATAGGCCTGCTGCCCAAGGGCGGACTGCCCTATTTCATCTCGCGCAGGCTGGGCAACCGCGCTGTGTATGATCTGCTGCTCGCGGAGCAGTCCATTACCGCGGAAAAGGCGCTGGAACTGGGGCTGCTGAACTCCGTGGTTCCCAGAGAGCAGATGGAGGAGGCCGCCTTTGCCTATGCCGCACGGTTCGAGAACGTTCCGCTACGCACCGTCACAGGCACCAAGCGTCTGACCAACTGGTGTATCCGCGACCTTGAAGAATATCTCAGCTACGAAAACAAGCAGATGATGAAGACGCTGGACCAGTTCGGCTAGCTGGCGTTGTTATCCGGCGAAGCGGCGGGCAGGTAGGCCTTGGCGTTTTTGTATGCCAGCATCCTGCAGTGATGGTTCAATATTTTGATACGGATTGCGGGCGGGGTGGTTCTGCCTTGCCCGCAAGTCTGTTCACGGCGCGGCACGGCAACGCGTTTTTCTTGACGTATCATCAGCTTTGAGCGAACTAAGGCGCGTTTGACGAATAGCGGACGAGTGGCAACCCGCTATAGAAATTCTCCCTCTCCAGCTCCGGTGCTTGCGCATCGGATAATAGGTGGCACATGCTTACCATCACCAAAGAGTTTTCTTTTCACGCAGCCCATCAGCTGTGCATTCCCGGCTATTCCGACGAGGAGAACCGCCGCGTTTTCGGCGTTTGCTCCACGCTTCACGGCCATACCTACCGGTTGCAGGTCACGCTTTCGGGCATGCCCGATGAAACCGGCATGGTGCTGCATTTCGATGCTCTCAAGGCGGTTGTGGCCCGCGAGGTGCTGAGCCGCTACGATCACGCCAGCCTTAACGATCTCGACGAATATCGCGACAAGCCCGCCACGGCGGAGAACATGGCAATGCACATCTTTGCCGTGCTTGACCGTGCGCTTGCCTCGGACCGCTACAGGCTTGAGCAGATAACCGTGTACGAAACGCCCACCGCATGGGCGACCTTCTCGCGCGATGTGTCCCGCTAAGCCGCAGGGCTCCGTCAGCACTACCCCATTCGCCCCGTCACCACGGCCTGATTCCACCTCTGCTCCGATGCTGTCGGTGGCAGAGATATTCGCCTCCCTGCAGGGTGAGGGGCCGTATATGGGGCAGCCTGCCGTCTTTGTGCGGCTTGCGGGGTGTGTTCCGCCGTTCTGTGCGTGGTGCGACACGCCGCAGGCCCTGCATGCCGGAGGGGAGGCCAAGGCCATGTCGCCGCAGGCCGTTCTGGAGGCTGTGCAGGAATATGCTGCCACTCTGGCTGCCACTCTGGCTGATACTCTGGCCGATACTCTGGTTGTCGTGACCGGCGGTGAACCGTTCCGGCAGTGGCACACCGGCCTTGAGGTGCTTGCGGAAATACTGGCGGACGCCGGATTGTCCATACAATATGAAACAAGCGGCAAGGCGGGCATTCCTGCCGGATGCCGCGGCGTTGTGGTCTGTTCGCCCAAACCAGCGGATGCGCCGTACGGCGGGTGCTCGGGTGCATACGACCTCGCCCCTGAAAGCGTCGCCCGTGCGGATGCCTTCAAGTTCGTGGTGGATTGCGGAGGCAATGGAGTCCTCGCAGATTCTTGCGACATGGCGCTTGCGCCCGTGCTGGATTTCATCCGCACCCACGCCATTTCACCCCGGAAGGTCTGGCTCATGCCGCGTGGCGCCCGTAAGGATGAACAACTCACGCGTATGCAGGCCGTGTGGGAAGCATGCGTGCGCCACGGTTTCAACTTTGCGCCGCGCCTGCACATTCTGACTTTTGACGACAGAAAGGGAATATAACATGAAAGATGCAGTCATAGTGCTTTCCGGCGGCATGGATTCCGCCGTGCTGCTGGCACACGAACTTTCGCAGGGCGTTCGCGTGGCGGCGCTCAGCTTTGATTACGGCTCCAAACACAACAGCCGCGAGCTGCCCATGGCGGCGGCCATATGCCGTCATTACGGCGTGGATCATGCCATTGTGCCGCTGCCGTTCATGAACGAGCTGTTTTCTTCTTCCCTGCTGCAGTCCGGCGCAGATATCCCGGACGGTGCATACGATGCGGAAAGCATGAAAAGCACGGTGGTGCCGTTCCGCAACGGCATACTCATCGCCATTGCCGTGGGCTATGCCGAATCGGTGGGTGCCTCACGCGTGCTGATCGGCTCGCATTCCGGCGACCATCACATCTATCCGGACTGCCGCCCCGAGTTCAACGCCGCCATGAACGAAGCCGCCCTGTGCGGCACCGACGGCAAGGTGCAGGTGGCCTTTCCCTTTGCGGACAGGGACAAGCGCGCAATAGGTGACCTTGGCCGTACGCTGGGGGTGGATTATGCCGGAACGTGGACCTGCTACAAGGGCGGCGAGGTGCATTGCGGCACCTGCGGCGCCTGCGACGAGCGTAAATTCGCTCTGCGCCACGACGAGGGCATGGACCCGACAACCTATCTGAAATAGGAGGCGGTTATGTCAGTGGTGGATTCAGACAAGCTGGTTCTTGGCAGGCAGGTGGACTACAGTCTGCAATACGATCCCGGACAGCTGTGCCCCATTCCGAGAGAGCTGGGCCGCTCGGCTGCAGGCATTAACGCCGGACTGCTGCGGCACGGTGAAGATATCTGGAACATCTATGAGCTGTCGTGGCTCGCCCCTTCCGGTCTGCCCATGGTGGGCATGGCGGTTGTGCGGGTGCCGTGGCAGGCTCCTTTTCTCATCGAGTCCAAGTCGCTCAAGCTGTATTGCAACTCCTTCAATATGACTCGGTTTGCCGATGCGGCTGCCGTGCGGGATGCCATGGAGCGTGATCTTTCGCAGGCATCCGGTGCTGCCGTGACTGTGGATCTGCTTGAACCGCACCGTTTTGACGAGGTGGTTCTCGCCGAACCCAACGGCATCTGTGTTGAGGAAGCTGTGGACGTTGCTTCGGCGCAGGCGGCGGAGTTTGCCTACGAGATTGATCCTTCCCTGCTGAAGACGGGAGAAGAGCACGCCCGCGAGATTCTGTTCTCCCGCCTGTTCCGTTCCCGCTGCCCCGTGACCGGCCAGCCGGACTGGGCCACCGTGCGCGTGGTCTACTCCGGTCCGCGTATCGATGCGGAAGGGCTGCTGCGCTATCTGGTTTCCTACCGTTCACATCAGGGCTTTCATGAAGCCTGTGTGGAGCGCATTTACGGCGATATTCTTACACATTGCAGGCCGGAAGAGCTTGAGGTCAGTGCGCGGTTCACACGCCGCGGCGGCATAGACATCAACCCTGTACGGTCCACGCACGACGGCGTGTGGGACAATCTGCGCGATCCCAGACAGTAACCTGAAAGCCCCCGCAAGGGGGCTTGTTAATTGCGGGTTCCAGTTTTTAAGAAGAAGCAGACTTCATTAAGCCGCGGCTGAAGGCAATAAACGGATTTACATCGCTTATACGAGGTGCAGGAACGTTAGGTTCCTGCCCGCCGGAGGCGAAAAAAGTTAAAATGTCTTTGCCGGCAGTCTGAATCCCCCGCAAGGGGGCTGTCTTATGCCTCATCCCCGGTATATTCCAGTCCGAGAATATGCTGTGTCCACTGTGTGGCCTGAAGCCGCACACCTGCTGCGGTCTGCAGGTCTATACCGTGGGTATCGAGCGTGGTCTGGGCCTCGTCGAAATTCCCTTCTTCCAGCGCGTTGAGGCAGTCCAGCCAGCTGCGCACCGCGTTGGGTTTGCCGAGAAACGCATCCCGTATGGATGATTCGAGCGAGATGTGCTCCATCAGTTCTTCCATGGGCACGCCGAGCAGAGCATCCAGCCGCGAAAGCAGGCCGATGAGGAACATGGAATCTTTGGGCAGCCCCAGCGGATTGTTTGCCACCTCGGCTATCTCTTCAAGGAAGCGCCCCCTGAGCACGGAGAGGAAGGTTATTTCCTGCGCTGCGGGGCTGGGGTCCAAATCTGCTACCAGAACGACCATAAGCCATTGACGGATGGGGTTCTGCCCGAGAAGGGTGATGGCCTGATGCACTGATTCGACCTTGGTCCGCAGCGCGAACACGGCCGAGTTGATATACCGGAGCAGACGGAAGGTGAGAGAGGCGTCATGTGAGATGACGTTGGAGAGCTCCTTGGGATCGTAGTCCTTGTTCAGGGTTGCCAGCAGCTGGGTTTTGACCATCTGGGCGGAAGAAACTTTTGTTCCGGGCACGATTTCGGGCTTGCTGAAGTGATATCCCTGAAAGAGCGAAAAGCCGAGGCGCGCGCACAGGTCGAACATGGCGGTGTCCTCCACTTTTTCGGCGAGCAGGGTCACGCCGAAGGGCTTGAGCTGGTTTACTATGCGCATGACTTCGATACGGGACATGTTCAGCACTTCAACCTTGATGATATCGGTAAGGTGCATGAGTGCTTCATACCCCGGCTGGCCCACATAGTCGTCAAGAGCAAGGGTGTATCCTGCATCCTTCAGGCGGCGGCAGGCATCCATGATATCCTGTGTGGGCTCAACATGCTCCAGTATTTCGGGCACGCACTGGTGGCTGGGCAGGGCAAAGGCTGCACCGGAGAGAATGAGGTTGCGGGGAAAGTTGATGAGCATCCTCTTGTCCTGAGCTATCTGCGACTGGGCGAGCATGTAGCCGTCTGCAATGACGCGTGCGGTGGCGACGTCCTGATCGGCAACCTGCGCGGTGGCGGCGGTGCTGCTGTGGCGGAACAGGAGTTCGTATCCCCAGATGGATCTGTCGGAAGTGAATATGGGCTGGCGGGCCACGAAAATGGGCTCAGATCTGCGTTCCGTCTTCTGCCCTGTTTCCTGATCCGCCGTATCCTCTGAGTGCCGTCCGGCATCGTGCTCTTTCTTTTGCGTCTGTGACATGCTGGTAACCTGCCTGAAGGGGTGCAATGGTCATTCAATATAGATATTTCAACTGCTGCATGCGTGCAGGGCTTTTTGCCCGGAGCGGGTAATACCGTTGTTTCCGAAGGCGTATACTTCCGCCTGCAAGTCTGCTATTGGCACAGCCTGTGCTGAAGAAAATCGCCATAGAAGACATGCGTCCCGGAATGTATGTGGTGGACTCCGGCTTATCATGGCTGGAGTATCCTTATTTATACATGAAAGAGGGAATGATTTCTTCTCAGGTTGCGGTGGAAGCCATTGTGGCCGAGGGCTACTCCGAAGCCGTCATCGACACTGAACTCAGTATAGGCATTTCCAGAGGTGGAGAGTCCGGTGAAGAGGCTCTTTCACGCGATCTGGATGCATTGCCCGACTTTTTTCCCCCGCCTCCCATCGTTTCCGTTGCCGAAGAACTGGACAAGGCCAAGTTCGTGTATTCCGATTCCGTCCGCTATGCACGCAGCCTCATGGAGGGAGTGCGTATGGGCGGAGCGGTGGACCTTGCCGCATCGACAACGCTGGTCGAAGATATCATCGGCAGTGTTACCCGCAACTGTGATGCCCTGACCGGACTTTCCAAGCTGCGTTCCTTTGATGAATACACCTTTTCGCATTGCGTCAATGTTTCGGTGCTCTGTGTGGTGTTCGGCCGCTTTCTCGGCAAGAGCGAGGAAGAGCTCAGGCTGCTCGGCCTTGCCGGTCTGTTTCATGACGTCGGAAAGCAGCTGGTGCCCACGGCTGTTCTGAACAAGCCGGACAAGCTGACACCGGAAGAGTTTGCGGTGATGAAGCAGCATCCTCTTCTGGGCTGCAAGCACCTGTACGGACAGGAAGCGGGCCGGAGTATGGAGCAGGCTGTCTTGCTCGGCATGCTCGAGCACCATGAAAAATACAACGGCACCGGGTATCCGCGCGGCCTTTCGGGAAGCAGGATAAGCGAGATAGGGCGTATAATCGCTGTTGTGGATGTCTATGATGCCCTGTCGAGCAGGCGTGTTTACAAGGCTCCCATGCATCCCCACAAGGCGCTGGGGCTTATGTATTCCATGCGGGGCAAAGAGTTCTATCCCGGCTATGTCGAGCGGTTCATCAAGTGTCTCGGCATCTATCCTGTGGGCAGCACCGTGCGTCTGAATACGGGGCATGTGGCGGTTGTGGCCGCCTCCAATCCGCGGGAGCCGATCCAGCCGCTTGTCATGCTGGTGGCGGACAAGGCCGGTCCCATTGTACCGCGCAGGCTTGATCTTTCCGGTCAGTACACGGTGCGGATAGAATCCACCCTCGATCCTGTCGAGGTGGGCATCGATCCGGTGGCTGTGCTGGAAAATGCGGCCTGATCCGGTTGTATCATCCCGCATTCAGGCAGCACTCTCCTGCACAATCAGTCATTTCGTTGCAATTCCAACCGCTTCATCTGTGTGCAAGCTGACTCTGTGTCCTTTAGCAGACGGCTCGTTCAACAGATGGCCCTTCAGTAGACGATTCCTTCAGCAGACGACTCCTTTAGCAGACGGCTCCTTCGGGCGGCAGCACTGTTGATGGCAGAAAACGCTTAAGATCCGTGACCAGACTCGGGTATGCCGTATACAAAATGGCATGCATGCCCACGCCCTCTGCGCGGTCCGTGTTGGCCGGATTGTCGTCTATGAACAGCGTGTTGTCCGGTGCCACCTGCATGGTGTTGCATGCGTGCAGAAAGAAGTCCGGCGAGCGTTTGGTCATGCCTTCCCTGTAGGAATTGAATATTCTGTCAAAGTGGCGGTATATGCCGTGCGCCGCATCCAGTTCTTCCAGCCAGTTGGTGTGGTCGCTGAGCAGCGCTGTGCGTGTGGCATCCGACCGCACGCGGGAAACTGCCTGCAGCATCCACGGGCGGACAACGAACCGCGACAGTATTTCCCGTCTCAGGGCATCGTCGCCTGCGGTTATGTCCATCTGCTCGCGCACGTCCTGCCAGAATGCGTGCTCATCGGTACGGCCATCGGCGTAGCCGTTGTTGTAGCAAATCTCCGTTACCTGCCGCAGAAAGGCTGCCGGTTCTCTGCCGTGCTGCCTGCCGATCTCCTTGAGACCCTGCACAAAGCCTTCTTCGGCGAGCACGCCGCTAAAATCGAAAAAAACAACCTGTATATCGTGTTTGGCTATCGCCATATGCATGATCCTTATATAATATGGTGCGTGTCTTTTGTTCCGCAGGCGTGTTGCGCGCCGGGCGGAACAGGGCATTATGACTGCATTGTACCGCGAAAGGGGGAAATGGCAATATGCATGAGCAATCAGATAGAATCAGGCTGGGAATATCTTCCTGCCTTCTTGGAAATAAAGTGCGTTATGACGGTGGACACAAGCGCGATGCCTGGATTGTGGATACGCTGGGCCGCTATGTGGATTTTGTACCCGTGTGCCCTGAGGTGGAGATAGGCCTGCCCATTCCCCGCAACTCGCTGCGTCTTGTGGGCGACCCGCAAAGCCCGCGGCTTGTCATGCAGAAGACAGGCGAAGACCTGACCGCGCGCATGCGCGGGTGGGCGCAGGGGCGCAATGCGCAGCTGGCGGATGAGGGGCTTTGCGGCTTTATCTTCAAGCGGGCTTCTCCTTCCAGCGGCATGGAGCGGGTGAAGGTGTACCGCGATGTGCCGGAAGATCAGGCGGCCAAGGCAGGCCCCCCCGCTCTGACGGGAGTGGGTATTTTTGCGGATGAGTTCATGCGCCATTTTCCGTTGCTGCCGGTGGAGGAAGAAGGCAGGCTCAACGATCCTGGCCTGCGCGAGAACTTCATAGAGCGCATCTTCGCCATGCAGCGCTGGCGCGCTCTGCTTGCGGGCGGGATTACCCCCGGCAGGCTGGTGGATTTTCATTCGCGCCACAAACTGCTGATCATGTCGCACAGTGTGGAACACTACCGGGAGATGGGCAGGCTGGTTGCCAAGTGCGCGGGCATGGACCCGCAGACGCTCGCGCAGGACTATCAGGTGCTGTTTCTCACCGCGCTGTCACGCCTTGCCACGGTGAAGAAGCACACGAATGTGCTGCAGCATGTCATGGGCTATTTCAAGAATACCCTGTCGCCTGACGAGAAGCAGGAGCTGGTTGAGGTGATAACGGCATACCACGACTCGCTCGTACCTCTTGTGGTGCCGGTTACGCTGCTCAACCACTATGTGCGCAAGTATCAGGAGCCGTATCTTCTCGGGCAGTGGTATCTGCGTCCCCATCCGCTGGAGCTGAAGCTCCGCAACCATGCCTAGGAGTACCGGCCGGCAATTTGGTCCGGTTGCCTGAAAAAGTGTGGGAACAAGCCGATAAAATTGTACTTCCACTTGCCATCGCAAGGGGGGATATGTATTACTGTAATATAGTAGACAAATATTCCGTTGATTGAGTCTGAATCTCTGGAGGCCGTTTATGAACAAGAGTGAACTTGTGAAAATGCTTGCCGAACAGCATAATCTTTCCAACGATGAGGCTGTAATTGTTGTTAACTCTTTCTTTGACAGCGTACGAGATGCGCTGCTTGAAGGAGATCGTGTGGAGATTCGTGGTTTCGGCTCGTTCAAGGTAAAGGACTATAGTGGCTACAAAGGACGCAATCCCAAAACGGGAGAGAGCGTTGAAGTCGCTTCCAAAAAGCTGCCCGTTTTCAGAGCCGGAAAGGAACTGAAGGAACTGGTGAACGATTAGTTCCCGGCAGGGCTGGTTGTCTTGCCTGCAGCTTGCGACGGGAGTATGTTGTCCCGTCTGGTAGGAGAACCCCATGCCCCGCTCCAGCAACCGTATCAGTAGTGCCTCGGTTCCCGAATCGCTTCGCGAAATCGGGTATCCTTGCGTGCACCTGAAAATCGGTGAGGGAATTGTCACCGGCCGTAACGTTCTGGTTTCCACGGTGCTGGGGTCTTGCGTCGCTGTCAGCTTTTACTGTGCTGCCAGAGGCGTGGCCGGGTTGTTTCACGCCATGTTGCCGACAAGCGTAGGCGCCAGAGGGGCTGACACGACTCCGTGCAAGTTTGTTGATTCTGCAATTCATTGTATTTTCGACCAATTTCGCAAGAAGGGCATCGCCGAAAAGGATATTGAACTGAAACTGTTTGGCGGTGCCTTCAGCATGGGCACTGGTGCGCCCGAGCATGTGCGCAATGTTGTGAACGTTGGCGGGCGCAATGTAGAAGTTGCCCGGCAGGTGCTGGCCACGCTGAATCTCAAGATATCCCGCGAAAGTGTGGGGGGCGCACATGGAAGAAAGCTCGTGTTCGACACCACCACAGGGGATGTATGGGTCAAGATGCTTGGGCGTACTGAAGAGCAGGCCCTGTTCAGGGAAGAAAGCGTGCTGCTGCCCGTGGCGGAAGGTCGCGCCTGCCCGTTGAATGACGACAGGTAGTTATCACGGTTGTGCGCCCGACAGTTCTGTGATTTACTCCCCTCATGAAGATAGTATTCTGCATTGACGATAACCCCCGCTATCTCATGCTTGCCCGCGTGGCTGTGCGCAGCCTGCGCAGGCTCTACGGTGACGATGTGCCGGTGCTCTGCGTGTACGGTGGCAACTTGCCGGAAGTTGTTGAAGCCGTAGAGGCAGAACGCATTCCGCTTGCCCTGTATTCGCCGGTGCTCAACCATTCCACGGTTCCCCCTGCCTTTCATCGTGCCATAGGTGCTTTTCTCAAGCTCGAACTCGCCCTTGTGCCGGAGCTGGCTGATGAGGAGCATGTTCTCTATTGCGACAGCGACATCTATTTTCATGCCCGCTTTGATGAGCTGCTCGCCATGAAGCCGCCATACATGGCCATGGCCCGCGAGGCATCTTCTCCCTTCTGGCATGATGTGCAGCAGATGCATTACGTGTGGCGTGACAGGAACTACACCGTTCCGCTGCCGTTTCCCATATGGACGTACTCTTCGGGGGTGGTGAACTTCAACCTCACCCGGCTGCGCAGGCATGACCATATCCACAATTTTCTGGCTTACTGCCTGCAGAACGTCCACCATATAGGCAATCTCGATCAGTCCCTGCTGAACTATTTTTTCGGCAAACGCATCACCAAGCTGCCCCCCCCGTACAACTGCCCTCCATACCGTGCTGATGCGCGCGACACAGGCTGCCTTATTCACTTTCATGGCCCCAAACCCTGGGATATAAAGGCGGAATTGTGGCGGGAACTGCGCATTAATCACTTCCACTGGTTCCGCGAACGCTGGTTCGAACTGCTTACCCCCGATGAGGCTGAATTGGCCCGCAGTTGGGCATAGCAGACTGGTCAGGCTCCTTTCTCACCGTATTTGTTGTAGATTTATTGTATTACATTTTTGTTTAGATACTCTTTGTCTTTTACGTAATGATCTGTTAAGCAGGCATGTTAATATCGTTCGGGAATGATCGTCCCTTGCTGGACAGATGGGGGGCTCAGATGGTTCATACTTTTTCCGCATATGATCCCGATTGGGAACTCGCAGAACGCATGTTGCAAATGGAACGTTATGCATGGCTTTCCTTGACGCATGACATGGGGACGGTGTTGTCCATTGACGGCCGCTTCGATGATGTGAACACGCAGTGGGAAGCCGTGACCGGATATGACGAATGCGAGTTGCTGGGCAGCTATCTTGTGGAGTTCATGCACTTCGACGACCGAGAGCGCGCCCTTGCCGACTGGCAGAGCCTTATCACAGCCGATGTGAGCACCACCTCTGTCGCGTTCCGCTTTTTGTGCAAGGACGGTGAATACAAGCGCCTTTCGTGGAACCTTATGTATTCTCCCGAGCACGAGTGTTTTTTCTGTACCGTGAAGGACGTGAACGAATCCCTTTCCGACATGGCCATTCAATACGCCTACAAAGATGTGCTTACCGGTCTTGGCAACAGGCTGTTCCTTATGGACGCCGTACCGGCCTGGATTGAAGAAGCCCACAGAGGCGGGGCACAGCTTGCGGTCTGTTTTCTCGATCTGGACGGCTTTAAGCTGGTGAACGACACATACGGTCACAAGGTCGGCGATCTGCTGCTGAAAAAAGTTGCGGAAAAATTGACCCGCAGTGTTCCCAGAGATTGTGTGGTTCGCCTCGGCGGAGATGAGTTTGTGATCGTTCTGCGTGATGTTGCTTCGCGTGAAGCCGTGACTCATCTGCTTCAGGAGCTCATGCAAAGCATCAACACGGCTGTGTGCATAGAAGGGCAGGACTGTTCGGTGGGCGTGAGCGTTGGCGTGGGCATGTTCCCTGAAGACGGCGCATCACTGGAAGAGCTGGTTCAGGTTGCCGATGAGGCCATGTATGACGTGAAACGGGAGGGAAAGAACGACTTTGCCTTCCGCCGGAAGTTATCGAAAGAAAACGCGGCCTGACAACATCAAAGATGGAAGAGAGTGTTCAGAGCCATACGGGTGACCGTATGGCTTTTTTATGTTGAGGGAGCAGCCGGCGGCAGGGGAGAGGCTGATATGGTTGTTTCTTCCGGTGTTACAGGAGGGAATGCCCTGACTGTATGCGCCATGCTGATCCTGCGCATGGCGTTTTGTCGTGCTTCAGGCGGCTCAGGTGCTGGTGCTGAGACCGTTCAGGCCAGTTGTTTGTAAAACACGACGGTGGCGTGCAGGGAGCCGTCCGTACCGGCGGCGTAGTCCGGAATGACACCCACTCGGGTCCAGCCCAGATGTTGATATATGGCCTCTGCAGGACGGCCGAGATGCGTATCAAGCACCAGAAGAGTTTTGCCGCAGGCAAGGGCATGGTCTTCTACGGCCTGCATGAGGCGCGAGGCAATGCCTTTTCCGCGATAGTCTGTGTGGGTGATGAGTTTGCGCACTTCTGCCCTGTGCTGCCCGTTGGCCTTGGGCGATGGCGCAAGCTGCACGGAGCCGACGAGTACGCCGTCCATTTCTGCAATGAACAGGACAAGGCCGGATTCCATCTCCGCTTTCACCTGACGCCAGTATTCAAGGGCCGTTTCCTTTTGCAGGGGAGCAAAGAAGCCGACCGAGCCGCCTGCGTTGATGACGTCAATGAGCAGTTCTGCCAACCCGTCATACTGGGCGGCGGAAAGCGTGGTGGGAGTGGTGATGTTCACGGGAATACCTTGTCTGCGTGTATGAATGGTTCTGCACGGCTGCCGGAATGCGGCATTGTCGGCGCAGCGGTGGCTGCTACTCAAGCGGGTCGCGGTCGAACATGGGAGTCTGGAGCGCCTGCTTGCTCAGGAACGGGTTTTTCAGCGGAAGAACAATACGCTGTTTAAGCTGCAGTTCCTTGTACGGAGTTTTGCCCCGCTTTTTCCGGAAGAGCTTTTGCCAGGCACCCGTCTTTACGAGCTGGTTGTAGCCGGCTTCCAGCCGCTGCTTCAGCTGTGCATTGTTCCTGCTGACGAAAATGATCTCCCGTAACGGATAGACAAAAAGCAGACGTTTCTCAACGGTGATGTTGAGCTTTCTACCATTTTGTCCGTGCCGCTGCATGGCGGATGCAATTTGGTCTATGCCGCGCGGAAAGGCGCTGAACCGGCGGGTCACAAGTTGATCGTAAAGGGCGTCATCCAGAGAGTTCTTTGAAACAGCGATGCCGTTGAATTCCAGAATTTCCGTATCAGCCCAGTGTGTGCCGGTTCCCATGACAAGGCCGGATGCCTTCCAGTCCTCAAGCGAACGGATGTTGTCGAAAAGTGGCTGGTCGCCTTCCCTGATCAGGCAGACCCTGTGCCCCATATCCCGCCCACCCATGTAGATATAGACGGGCATCAGCCTCTGTTCTCGCTCCAGCGAGCAGGGCAGCCACAGCAGGTCCAGGCTTCTGTTGTGCTCCAGTTCGTAGACCGCGCGTCCCTGTTCCATGTCTGCGCTTCGCACAAGTTCATACGGGCCGTAGTCCTCCACCGTGGCATTGAGGAGGAGCTCCACCTTGTGTCTGTCCTCCCAGAGGTGTTCCCACAGCACGATGCGCTCCTTGCGGCTGTCCGCAGCATGTGCGGGGACTGCCACAAGGGGTATGAGAACCAGAAGGGAGGCCAGTATGTTGCGGAGATAATGCATAGTATTGGCGCCAGTATGTAGCTGTTTTCGTGAGTAATTGGTATTATATACTACACCGTTATCTGTGATTCAACGAAAAGGGACACCGTGCCGGTATCACACAGAAGCCCCCGGCGGACTATAGCGTCTGCCGGGGGCTTCTGTGCCTGATGATGCGTTGGCCTTATGCGCGAGCGATGTTAGCCCAGCGCCATATGAAGCAGGGGAAAGGGATTGCCCTGCCCGTCCATGGCGGAGCGGCCGGTTATCACAAAGCCCATATGTTTATAGAAGTCTGTCGCCTTGGGGTTCTGCTCGTTCACATCCACGGAGGTCACGCCCATTTTCTGTATTGCATGGCGGCACAGGGCTTTTCCTGCGCCCTTTCCGAAATGGTCGGGGTGGATAAAAAGCATCTCAAGGTTATT
Source organism: Desulfovibrio subterraneus (assembly GCF_013340285.1). NCBI lineage: Bacteria > Pseudomonadati > Thermodesulfobacteriota > Desulfovibrionia > Desulfovibrionales > Desulfovibrionaceae > Desulfovibrio > Desulfovibrio subterraneus. The sequence continues at coordinate 117,152 of NZ_BLVO01000005.1, forward strand.
TTCCGCCACGCCGCAGAATCCCAGAATGGTGCCTTGTTCGTTCCGTGCGCATTGCAGGGTAACGGCATCGAAATACTGATCGAGGATGAGGGGGCGCAAAGATTCAATGTCCGCATTGTTCAGGAAATGATGGGTGGCCCGTACGGACGCTTCCCATATGGCGATCAATTCGGAATGGTCCTGCTTGGTTGCAGGGGTGATGATCATTGTGTGCTCCATTCTTGCGGCGTTGGGGCGGGGAGATGTGCCTGCACGCGGGGGGGGGGGGACGCGTCATGCGTGTCTCTGTGAAGAGGCAGCAGGATACTGTTGCGCCTGGGCTTATCCCAGATAGCTGATCTGCATCAGCATGGCGGCCTGCCCTTCTCCGATATTTCTGTATTCATGCGGATGGTTCGCGTGGAATTGCAGAAACTCATCCTCGCCGACCACAAAGCTCTTGCCCTGCACAGTCACCTGAACCGTGCCGCATTTTACGAAGATGTACTCGTGCACGTTTCCTTCATGCGGTTCACCATGAAAGGTGGTGTCGGCATCCATCTCCACATAGTAGGTTTCCATGGCCTGCTCAGGATTGAACGGAATGAGTGGATAGATGCGATAGGCCCCGTTTTCTCCCGTGAGGGGGGCGTCTTCCTTGTACGGCTTGACCCGTGCTTCCACAGGAGGATTCTTGAGAAGGGTGGAGAAGGAAACCCGCAGCCCGTTGGCAATCTTCCATATGGTCGCAATGGTGGGGCTGGATTTGCCGCTTTCTATCTGTCGCAGCATGCTTTTGCTTACCTTGGTGAGCTCAGCAAGCTGGTCAAGGCTGAGATTGCGCGCCTCACGGAGCGATTTCAGATTGGCGGATACGGTGCAAATTTCTTGTTTCATATAGCGCTCAAATTGACAATATAACAAACAGTGTGCAGTATGACGTTCAAACAGACGTTATTGTATTTTGTTTACGAAACTCTTTCAAGGAAAAACGTATGTCACTGCAATTGTTTCCTCTTTTTGTCTTCACGCAAGTTGCCTTCTTTACACCCGGACCGAACACCATCTCCTGTGCCTCCATGGGGATGGTGGTGGGGTATAGAAGGACTGTCCCCTATATGCTGGGTATAACGGCCGGTTTTTTTATCATCATGCTCTTTTGTGCGTTTCTTTCGCACGCGGTGCTGACGGCCATGCCGGATTTCGAACGGTACATCCGCTGGATCGGGGCTGTGTATATTCTCTGGCTCGCGGCTTCGGTGTTGAAAATGGATCTTGCCGGAAGCGGGACAAATTTCTCCCCGCTCTCCTTTACCAACGGAGTATTTCTGCAGCTGGCCAATCCCAAGGTGGCCGTGTGCGGTCTGGCAATCTATTCCACTTTTCTGGCGGCACTTGCCGATCAGGCAGGAGCGCTGGTTGTCTCTGCCGTGCTGTTCTCCCTCAATGCGTTTGTTGCCGCATCCACATGGGCCTTGTTCGGCACAGTCATACGGCGCACGCTCGAAAATGAGGAATATAGAAAAGTGGTAAACGTGGCACTGGCGTTGCTGCTGGTCTATTCGGCGGTATCACTTTCCGGGGTGCTGTCGTAGCGGCGGAAGTGTCAGCTATATGTGAGATTGAGCCGAGGGGCAGTGCAGCCTGAGAAATCTGGTGACAAAGGCCGTTCACACCAACGGTGCTCTTTGTCGGACGTCTCGTGTGCCGATATCGCCTGCGTCGGATAACAGGGGTTTCCCGTGCCTCCGTAACAAGTTGCGAAGATATGCTGAAAAGGAGAGGTGGTCAGACCTGCCCCGGAACAATCACGCTCATTTCCGACAAGACTTCCAGCACATTGGTGACAGGCAGCCCGACCACGTTGGACCACGAGCCGTCTATGCGCTCCACGAGGAACGAGCCGATGCCCTGAATGGCGTAGGCACCTGCCTTGTCGGTGGGTTCTCCGGTGCGGATGTAGGCAATGAGCGCTTCCAGCGGCGGCCGTATCATGGTTACGGCGGTGGAGACGGCAAAGCTGACCGAACGGCCGTCCGGCAGCACGATGCAGACGCCCGTAATGACCTCGTGTGTAGCGCCTGCCAGCCGAGAGAGCATGTCCAGCGCGTGGGTGTCATCCATAGGTTTGCCCATTATCTCGTTTCCCAGCACCACTATGGTATCTGCGCCCACGGTGCAGCAGCCCGGATTATCCATGGCCACAGGCATGGTCTTGGCGTGTGCCGCACGTCGTGCGTAGTCGGAAGGATCTTCGCCGGATTCCGGAGCCGGTTCCGCATCGGGGGCGGTGATGACGCGGAATGCAAGGCCAAGGTCGCTGAAGAAGTCCCGCCGTCTCGGTGAACCGGAAGCAAGAATAAGCGGAACAGTGGCTGTATAGACCGGGTGGCTCATGGGGATATCTGCTTTGTTTGTGGATGCATCTGTGTGTATAGCCGGCTGTCGGGCTGTTCCGGCCAATTGCCTTGATCGCGGTATCTGCGGAAAAAACGGGTGCGCAGCGGGGTGTGGCAGCGGAAGAAAGATCTATCCCGTGCCATTGCGACCCTGCTCACTCTGTTTGCCGGGGCAGTTCTTCATCTCGTATTTTCGGGTGCGAAGCAAGGTTTGCTGTCTCTGTGCAGCCGTGCGGGTGGCTGGCGGTATATCTTCATGCAAACCCTAAACTTTATGTATATCGGGCCGAAGAGATGGGTGAGGCTGGACGCAGTTCTCCCCTCAGAGAAAAAATGAAAAAAAGTTGCGTCCGGACCTAAAGTTCTCCTCTACGATTCCGATAAAGGATATGAGGGGAGAACGTTATGAGCGTAAAGTCGTTTTACATCCGAAACATGCTGCTCAAATACGATAAGCAGCTTGTTACCGCCCGCAGGCTGGCGCGCTATAATCAGGCGCTGCGTCTGTCGCGTGGAGAGGAGGAAGAGAGCCTTCCCCCGGATGTGAAACGAGGTATAATGGTGGAACGCATAGCCAGAGAGGTGATGGAAAGTCTTCTCCTCTCGGGCAGCGACAACCTGGTTGTACAGGAGATAAAGAAGCAGCTTGAAGAGGAAGTGGGCGAGACCCTGATCTTCAAGTACCCTCCGACCGAACTCGACCTTCAGGTTTTCCGGGAAACACCCCAGGGACCGGTGGAGGTATCGCCAGCCGAGAAAGCGGTCATTATGGAGAAGCTCTGGAACATCTCCTTGGACAAGGTGGACTCCACCATGTTATGACGGGCATGACGTCCCGGGGAGGAACGTATGGAAATCAAAAATTACCTCAAAGCGCTTGATCCTTATCAGGCCAAGCTCGACAAGGCAGAAAATGCCAAGGCCAAGGGCGGAAAGCGGGGCGCGGATAATGCGGCGCAGTCTTCCGGCGACCGGGTGAGCTTGTCCAATGAAGCCAAGCTGCGCACTGAAGCGTATACCACCGCGTTGAATACCCCTGACGTACGTCAGGAAAAGGTGAACTCCATAAAGGCCCGCGTTGATTCGGGTGACTATGTGGTGGATAGCCGAAGGGTAGCTGAAAAGCTGATCAACGAGGAAGTGGAACTTTTCCAGTAGAAAAGTCTTCCGAAGCATGCTTCGGAAGCTTTTCTGCGGCCGGTGACCGGCCAGACAAAGGTGGAGATATTTCTGGATGATGCAGGGTGTACCCTGCTTTTTTTGTGCCCTTTGCCCGCCATGCAGTCCGGCATGCAGCCTCCATGCAGCCCGCTGTGCATGCGGGGAGCTGAGAGAAGCTCTTCCACCTGACCGGTTGCTGCCCTGTACCGCTGGAGTGATGCCATGCAACGTCAACTGTCATGCAACGCTCGCAACCATACAACGTGCGTTACCTTGCAACGTCCATGAAAAAAGCCCTGCCGGATTCGACAGGGCTTATCTGCGTATAAGGGAAATTGCTATTCCTGCGGCATGTGCAGGTAAACCTGATTGGGGAATTTGCCGTCCACCTGCGGCACCTGCAGGCCGAGCTTGGCCTGATGGTTGATGAGAATGGGGCCGGTGAGGTTGAGCGCCGTTTTTTCCGGCTCTCCCTTGGGAATACTCACTGTGACCAGCACGGCCACCTGCCGGATGTTCTGCAGTCTCAGCAGCTTCTGTTCGGCCTCGCCCACGCGTATGGGGTAATCCTCGAGAAAACTGTAGGGATCTGCCACCAGCAATCCCAGCCGGGGGTCATCCATGCTCTGCAATACAAGAAAGGGAGATCCGTCCTTCAGTTGAAGAAGCGTGAACTCGTGCTTGTCCTCAAAGCCCATGATGCCCCGTGGAAAGTAAATAATCTTATCCAAGGAGACCACCTGTTTGCCGAGGCGTGTCTGAACTATTTTTTCGTTTTGCCGTGCCATAACTGGGTAGCTGCCAGAAGGTCCGCGTCACTCGTTTCGAGGGCCAGACGGTTTTGTTCCTTGACTCGGAGATAAACTTCTTCCCGGTACACGGTCATGTCGCCGGGCACTTCAAGACCAAGCTTGATCTGCTTGCCCTGCACGCTCAGCACCGTGATTTTTATGTTGTCGCCCAAGTGCAGGCTTTCGCCCGGGCGCCGGGTAAGAATGAGCATAGACGTTAAATGAAGTTTGAAAGGTTCATCTGCATGATCTGCGCGGAAGACTTGAGCACACTGTTGTATACAAGTTGTTGCTGCGCGAGCTTGGTCATCAGCTCTGCGACATCAATGTCCTCAATATTACTCATTCTTGCCTTTTCGTCCAGTTCAATGGTCGTAAGAACGTTACCGGCAACCTCAAGCCTGTTTTCACGGCCGCCGACTGACGCGGCCTGGGTCATGATATGCGAACTGGCCGTATCCAGATCTTTCAGCGCGCGCTGTATGCCGCTCTGGTTGTTGGACTCCATGTATCCGATGAGCCTGCCCACGGTTTCGAAAAGGTTCTTGCCGCTGCCGTCAAACGCGGGTGAGGCAGTGGTGTCGCCCGGACTTGTATAGACACCGCCGAAAACATCCTTGCCGATGCTGTTGACCGTAATGGTCTCGCGCTGGGCTATTTCGAACTTCACGTCGCCGCGGTGGGGTTTGACGATGAACTGCTGGTTCTGCGCACCGTTGAGACTTGCATTGCTGCCCGAAAGCACAAGGAAGCCGCCCGGAATGATCAGTGAGGCACTGTTCGATGTGGTGGTATCGGATGCGGTATTGCCCGTAACCCATGTGTTGCCGTTATCCAGACTGTACGAATACTCGATGGGCCCTGTCATGCTGGCATTGGAATTGTCTATGCGCACCGTGATGTCCTGCGAGAAGACACCCGTGGCAGATGCCGTGACGGGAGCCGAACCATAGTGCATGATGCTTGGCGGCAGGTCGTTGTCGTCCCCCTGATAGACGGCCGTGGGGCGGATGTAGAGCCACGTTCCGTTCATGCTGCCGTTGCTCAGGGTTTCGTGCACGTTGGTCGTATCCACGGCCTGCACGGCGGTTCCGTTCTGGAAGGTAACCTGCACGCCGTTTATACTCAGGCGGTTGTCGCCTGCGGGAATGGACCCGTTCTGCCATGTGCGCCCTGCATCAAGAGAATAGCGCAGCGGAACGGCACCGGCTCCGCCGATGGTCGCATTGCTGGTGAATTGCACGAGCATGGTCTTGGAAGCCGATCCGGTAATGGAGAAGCTGCCGTTGGAAAAGACCGTATCGTTGGACGTAAGATTCAGCCCCTGCACAAAGGCGGGCTCGTCGGTCTTGTGACCGGCAAAAATATGACGCCCCTCGTACTGGGTGTTGGCAAGGTTGATGAGCTGTTCGTACTGCTGGCGCAGTTCGAAGCTGATCTGCTCGCGGTTGTTGGCATCCAGCGTGCCGGTGGCTGCCTGTTCGGCAAGCCCCTTCATGCGGGTGAGGAGGGTGTTCACCTGCGTGAGGGTCTGGTCCGCAAGGTTGAGCCAGCTTTTTGCCGTATCAATATTCTTCTTGTACTGGCTGATGCCGGCGATGGAGTCGCGGTAGTTCATGACCCGCGCCGTGCCGATGGAGTCATCCGAAGGCTTGTTGATGCGCTTCTGGCTGGAGGCCTGGATGTTGGAATCCATGAGGTCGGCAAGCGACGTATTCATGTTGTTCACGAAGCTCGTGAACATGCTGCGTTGTGATACTCTGACTGCCATAACGCGTCCCCTTCCGCTCGCGGTGTTAGTTCTTCAGGCCGAGAACGGTCTGCATCATCTGATCGGCAGTGGTGATAAGCTTCGCCGCTGCCTTGTAGGAATGCTGGAATTTGATCAGATTGCTCATTTCTTCATCGAGGTTCACGCCCGCCACTTCGTTCTGGCGTTCGTTCAGGTCCTTGGCCAGGGTCTGGTTGAACATGGAGTTGAACTTGGCGTTTGCCGTGTCAGCACCCACAGTGCCCACCAGCGAGTTGTAATATTCCTGCAGCGTCTGGTTGGAGGAAGTTTCGAATGCGGTGTCGATGCGCACGTCCTTGTCCTTCAACTGCCCGATGGCAAGCGCTGTCTTGTTGTCACCGTCGTTGGCTTCTGCCCCGCCGTTCACGCTGCCTGCGTTGATGAGCGAGGAATTCTGCCGCACGTCGTCCCGTATGGCGAGGGTTGCGGCGGATTCACCCTTGAAGAAGGTGTTCAGTCCCAGTGCCGCGCTCAGGCCGGACGTATCCGTACCGAGCTGGAAGGCGTAGCCGCTCTTGGAATTGAGCACCAGCTTGTTGTCCTGAATGCTCGCCGTAAGATAGTTGCCCATGGAATTGTTGAAGGCATCGCGCACGTCTTCCAGCGAGTGGACATCGGGGTCGAAATTCTGAATGCCGGGCGTTGCCGGGTCAAAGTCCAGCGGACCGAACGAGGCGGAGGATGCCAGCTCTCCCGTGCTCGTGTCGTATGCATAGACGGTGACGTTGCCTTCTGCCAGCCGGTTGCCGTAATGCAGGCCGGAACTGGGAGAACTCAGCGGCTGGTCAGTCTTGTCCACGCTGTAGGTACCATACAGGTTGCTCAGCGGGTTTTCTCCGCCACCCTGACTGTGCAGGCGGTTCACTTCCCACGCGATGGATTCGCTTAAGGAATCGAGCCGTTCGCGGTAGCGGCCTATGTTGAAGTCGCGCAGGGCGAAATAGCCGGTGATGGACCCGCCGGTAAGACGCCGTGAGTTATCGGTGCCGTCAAGAAACGACTGCGGCGTGATGTTCAGGTCTTCCGTTGTGGGTGATATCCACTTCAGATGGTTCTTGGGAACCACGGTGAAGGTGTCACCCTTGGTCAGGTCCTGCGTACCTGCATTGAAATAGATGTCTATGCCCTGTACGTTCACCTTGTCGGATTCGGGGCGGGCGGCAAACAGTTTGTCGTTGCCGTTTTCATCCTTCATCCACGTGCGGCCGCCGTCGAGAGAGACACGGAACATGGCAGCGCCTGAACCGGCGTTGCTGGTTATGGTGCCGGACTGCATCACTTCCACGGTGTATTCGTATTCGTCCTGACCGTCGAAGCCGATGCTGCCGTCAAAAGAGGAAGCCGGATTCAGGGACTTGTAGCTTGCAGGGCCGGTGAAATCGATGGCAAACGCCTCGCCGCCGTCCACGAGCGTGTGGCCGGCCTTGGTGTTCACGGTAAAGTCGCCGCTGCCGTTGTCTATGACATCCACGTCCATCTTTTCAGCCAGTTCGCGCACCAGCTGGTTGCGCTGGTCGAGCAGAGTGTTGGCGTTGTTGGAACCCGGAATGTCGTGGATCTGAATTTCCTTGTTCAGATCGGCAATGCGGGTGATGAGGTCGTTAACGCTCGTCACTTCCTGCTTGATGAAGTCGTCCATCTGACTCTGCATGCTCTGCAGATTCTGGTCCGTGTCATGAAAGAGCATGAGCATGTTTTCGGTGTGGGCGAGCAGGGCTTCGCGCACGGCGTCATCGTCGGGGCGTTTCGCCAGTTCCTGCCAGTCCTTGAAGAACTGGTTCATCATGGCGTTCAGACCTTCGGAGTTGGCCTCGTTGAACAGGCTTTCCACGCTCTTCAGCACTTCCTGCTGGGTGTCCCAGCGCTTGTAAATGGCGTTGCGGTCGTTGAACTGTTCTTCCACGAACTTGTTGAAATAGCGATAAACTTCCGCCGCCTTGGCTCCGGTTCCAAGCTGGCCCGGACGGCTGTCTATGGATATGCCTTCCTCAAAACGCACGGCCTGACGCGAATAACCGGTGGTATTCACGTTGGCAATGTTGTTGCCTGTGACCTGAATGGCGCTCTGGGAGGCAAACAGCGCGCTGTTGCCTATGTTAAGCAGGGATGTAAGACCGCTCATGGAAGACCTCTCCTATAACCGGCCCTGAATAAGGGTGGCTTCGGGACGTGTCTGGGCGTACCGGCCTTTCTTGCCGTAGGTATTCTGATTCTTGGGCCTGATCTGCTCCTGAATGTAATCGAGGAGAGACTGGCTCTGGTCGTGCAGCGCGAGCGCAAGCTTGGCGTTCACGGAAGCCTGGCGGGCGCAACGCTGCTCAAGCGCATCAAGCTCTGCGAGCTGGGCGTTCAGTACGGCCTGCTGCTCTTCGGAGAGTATGGGCATTACTTCGCTCAGGCGTTTGCCGCCGAGCATCTTGCGCAGTTCAAGGCGTTCCACGGCAAGCTGACGCATGAGTTCATGAATGGCGAACTCCGTAGCGGTAATTTCCTGCGGCTTGTTGTTCCGCAGCTGGGCAAACTCTTCCTCGATCAACAGCTCGAGTACCTGCATTCCCTTAAACTGGCGGACAAGATTTCCGTGTGTATATTCGAACATGGGGTGCCTCCGTTAGCTGCGGCGTCCTACAGAAAGTCCCGCCAACAGGCGGTTTCTGACCTGCTCGGGGTTCCAAGCGAGCTCGCCCTGACGGATTTCGAAGTGCAGGTGCGGGCCCGTTGAGCGGCCTGTGCTTCCTACTTCTGCAATTTTCCTGCCGGAGCGGATTTCGTCACCCGCCTGCACGGTCAATTTGCTGGCATGGCCGTAATAGCTCTGCCAGCCGCCTTCATGCTGCAGCACCACGAGGTTGCCGTAGCCTTCATGTTCGCCTGCAAATACTACCTTGCCGTCCCATGCGGCGGCGATGGGATCACCCACGTCACCGGCGATATCCACGCCAGCATGCCATTCCCGACCGCCTGTGAAGGGGTCCTTGCGCCAGCCGAAGTCCGAGGTGATGCGGCCGGGCAGGGGCCAGTTGAGCATGCCCATGTCCGGATCACGGTTGATGGGGCCACCGACACCGGAGCTGGAACGCAGGCGTGTGGACACGGGCCGCGACAAGATTTCGGGACGTTCAAGACCGCCGCCGGAAGGCTTGTATGCCTGCTCCACCGTCTCTGCTTCCTTTGCGTCATTGACGATGGTCTTGGCGAGCCGTTCGACTCTGCTCATGGCCTCTCCGTCCTGCGCGGAAAACTGGGGTGGTACGGCACCACGTCTGCTGCGGAACTCGGGAGCGTTTTCATCTGAAACGGGCATGGTGTCTTCGCCCAGGTCACGGGAGCGGACTGCCGAAGCGTTCGCCGAAGTGTTCACTGAAACGTTTGCAGAAGTGTCCACGCCTGCTGCTGCGCCCTGCTGGTGCGCAGGGTGCTTCTGCTGTGCGCCGGGCTGCAGCGGTACGACAGGTTGCTGTGCCCCGTTCTGTTCAAGCGGGGTATACAGAGGGTCTTCGTCGTAAACGCTCTCCGCAGGCTTGTCCGCAGCCGGGGCAGGGCGATCTGCAGCGCGCAGGGGTTCAAGGGGCATGGGGGAGTTCACACGGCTGGGGGCCGTGGTTCTGCTCGCATCACCCAGCTTGTTCTGCAACTGTTCGTACAGCATGTCGGAAAGACCGATGCCGCCGGCCGCTGTGAGCTTCTTGGACAGTTCCTGATCGAACATGCCCTGCCAGAATTCCTCGTCCTTGCTGTGCAGGTAGCCTTCCTTCGGGACGTTGGCACGCATCTGCTGCCATATCTTCTGCACGAAAATGGCTTCAAACCCCTCAACGGCCTCACGCAGCTTCTTGTCCTTTGCATTAGGATCGGCAAGGCGCTGGCGCAGGGAGTCTATTTCCTGCTTGCGGCGGATCAGGTCCTGTCCGCTCATGCGTGCGTTGAGCACCTGTGTGTCGAGGGGGTTGCTCATGCTAGATCACCTCAAGCTCCGCATGCAGCGCACCGGCTGCCTTCAGGGCGCGGAGGATGGAGATAAGGTCGCGGGGGGTCGCGCCGATGGCATTAAGGCCGTCGGTCAGTTCCTGCAGGGTGGCACCTTCCACAAGGACAAGGCGCTTGTTTTCTTCACGCGCGGCGATGTCGGTCTGCGGGGTCACAACCGTCTGGCCGGGGCTGAAGGCGCCGGGCTGCGAAACCTGCGCGCTTTCCTGCACCACGATCTGCAGTGAGCCGTGGGCTATGGCTACGCGGGATATGCGTACATCGCGTCCCACAACCACGGTGCCGGTCTTTTCGTCGACCACTACCTTGGCCTTGTTGTCAGGCGTGATCTGGATATTTTCGATGCTCGCCATGAGCGGCACGAGGTTGCTCTGGTATTCCGGAGGAATGCGCAGGCGGATGGTGGAAATGTCGGATGCGCTGGCAAAGTCGCCGCCAATGGTTTCGTTCAGGCGTTCCACAACCTGCTGGGTGGTGGAGAAGTCCTGCGTGTTCATGTGCAGGGTAAGGGAGTCCTGATTGTTGAACTGGAAGGGAACACCGCGCTCAACCGTTGCACCGTTGGGGATGATGCCCACGGTGGTGATGTTCTTCTGGGCGGAAGCGGCAGCGCCGGATGCGGAAAAACCGCCGAGCGCGAGAGCCCCCTGCGCCAGCCCGTAGACCTTGCCGTCTATCCCCTTGAGGGGGGTGACGAGCAGCACGCCGCCGAGCAGGCTTGAGGCATCGCCGATGCTGGATACGGTTGCATCAAGCTGCGAGCCGGGCTGCGCGGAAACAGGCATCTTGGCGGTGACCATCACGGCGGCCACGTTCTTGGGCTTCAGGGCGGTGCGGTCAACACTCACCCCGAGCTTGTCGAGCATGTTGGCCATGGAATTGATGGTGAAGGTGGATGACTTGCCGTCGCCCGTACCGCTGAGACCGACCACGAGCCCGTATCCCACGAGCTGGTTGTCGCGTACGCCGCCGAAGGTGGCGATGTCCTTGATGCGCACTGCGTTGGCTGCAGGCGGAAAAACGAACGTCAGCACCAGGGCGACGGTCAGCGCCAGCAGGGGCAGGGCGGACAGCCACCATGCGGGGGTAAGGGGCAGAGTGCGGGTAATGGCTTTCATGTATATTGCTCCGTCAACACTAGAAGGGCCAGACGTTGTCCATGAGTCGGACGAACCAGCCGGGCTTCTGCTTGTCCGCCACGGCACCTTCGCCGTAGTAGGCGATGCGGGCATTGGCGAGCTGCGTGGATTTTACTGAGTTATCGGCTTCCACATCGGCGGTGCGCACAAGGCCGCTGATAACGATGTACTGGGTTTCTTCATTCACACGGGTTTCACGTGCGCCTTCCACTTCCAGCAGGCCGCCGGGCAGCACCTTGATGACGCGGCAGGCGATGGTGGACGTGAAGGTGTTTTCGCGCTTGGTTTCGCCCTTGCCGTCGAACGACGAGGTGGAAGAAGCCTTGACCATGGGAGTGGCGCCCACGGCGCCGGGAATAGTCACGGGACCCATGGTCATCTGCCCGGGGGTGCCGAAGAAGTTGCTCACGCCGAGATTGATGGCAGATTCCTTTTCGGTGGATGTCTCCGCCTTGTTCTTGGCAGTGGTGGTTTCCACGATGTTGACCAGCACGATATCGCCTACGCGGCGGGCGCGGTTGTCGGAAAACAGGTAGTTGGCTTCGGCATCGTCAAAAAGGGAGCCGGGATTCGCGGCTTTTTCCTCCGGCGTCATGGACACGGGTGCCGGCATGACGGGGGGAATGGGGGCCGGTTTTTCCTTGGCAGCCTGGCAGCCTGCAAGCTGGCTTGCCAGCATGGCAATAAGCAGAGCCCCCGCAAGGGTCTGCCGGGCCGATGTTCCGGCCGAAGCCAATATGCTGACGGTATTTGTGCGGTTGTTCATGGTCCACCTCGTGGGCCGGATTCCCCGGCGGAGCAGGCGTTTGGCGCTCTGCCCGTTATCTCTGGATGATCACCGTATTCGCATCGCGGACGGTGGCGTATACTTCTTTCTTGCTTTGCAAATTGCGGACCGGGATGAGGTCGCCCGGTTTGCCATCTGTCATGGCCTCAACGGGAACGCTCAGCCGCAGGGTCTTGCCCATGTAGATCAGCTCGACCCGGCTGCCCTTGAGCAGCATGGGGGTCATCTCCAGATCGCTCTGGTAGATGACCGAGCCCGTACCTATGGAACGCAGCATGCGCCATGGGCCGCCTTTGCCGTTCCATATGTCGCCGTTTACATATGCGAGATTCTTGCGGACAAAGGTGACGGATTCAGGCGTGATGTTGTCGAACCTGTTCAGGGGAATCGCGGCGCAGGGTACCGTGGCCCACTGGTCGAGCATGGCGCCGCCCGTGATACGGCGGACCAGATCGCCCGTGGCGGTGACTTCGCGCAGGCGTATGGTGAACTGGCCCGGCTCCATGGACGTTGGCGGTTCCATTTCCAGCCTGTTCATGCGGTCGCGCAGAAAGACGAACGCGGGCAGCTGAATGTCGCGCACGCTGGTTTCACCGCTTATGGTTGCCGTGTAGCGTGTCAATGAACTGACGACGAGGGTGTTCAGTTCATCCTGCCGGATGACCGAGCCGCCCTGCTGGATGGCGATGGAAGACGGGTAGACCGCAAGGTCTGCAGCCGCGCCGATGTACTTGGAAAGTTCCTTGCGCAGGCGGTGCCTGCTGATGGTCATGGGCTGCCCCGGCTTGGGAGGGGAGGACCACAGCTGCATCGCGGCCAGTTTATCCCAGTTGCGGGGAGATATTTTGCCGACAGGATCGGCAATTTCGCCCAGCTTCACGCGATCGCCCGCCACCACAGCGGCATCGCGGATGTGAATACGCCAGTCGGCATCCACCTGCGCGTGCACCGCGGTTGCGGCAAACGCCAGCACGACCGCCATGAGCGCGGTCAGTGCCGTAAGGTGTATGGTGTGCCCGAGTGTTCTCATCATGAATCCTTCTATTACCTGCTCAGGTCAGGGCTAGCCGCGCTTGAGCTGCACTGCCATCTGCAGCATGGAGTCAGATGTCTGAATGGCCTTGGAGTTCATTTCGTAGGCGCGTTGACCCACGATCATGTTGACCATTTCATCCACGATTTCCACGTTGGACATTTCAAGGAAGCCCTGGGAGATGGTGCCCACGTTATCAGTGCCGGGCACGCCTTCGGTTGCTGCACCGGAGGCCTCTGTGGGGGTATAGAGGTTGCGGCCGCGGGCATCGAGACCGGCATTGTTGACAAAGGTGTAGAGCGGGATGTTGGCAGAGGCCAGTTCAGCGCCGTTGCTGTCCAGCGCGGCAATGTAGCCGGTTTCGGAAACGGCGATGTTCTTGGTTTCCGCAGGCACGGTGAACTGGGGCTGCAGCACGTAGCCGTTGGCCGTTACAACGGTGCCGTCGGCGTTGAGCTTGAATGCGCCCGCGCGGGTGTACATGGACTCGCCGTTCACATCCACCTGAAAGAATCCTTCGCCTTCAATGGCAAGGTCGAGCGGGTTGCTGGTGTTCTGATAATCACCCTGCGAGAAGAACTTGTGCACGGTGGTGGGGCGCACACCCATACCCACCTGAATGCCGGTGGGAATGCGGTTGTTGTCGCCCGATACCGACCCTGCGATCTTCAGGGTCTGATACATCAGGTCTTCGAACTCGGCGCGGCTTTTCTTGAAGCCCACCGTGTTCACGTTGGCAAGGTTGTTCGATATGACATCGATATTCAGCTGTTGGGCGACCATGCCCGAGGCTGCTGTCCAGAGAGAGCGCATCATGACGGTATCCTCCTGCGGGCGTTATGCCCGTGCCTTGGAAACGCGCTGGATGGCTTCCTTGTCCAGCGAGTCGGTGCTTTGCATTACCTTGGTGTACGCCTCGAACTGGCGCTGAGCTTCAATCATGTTCACCATTTCCGTTACGACCTCCACGTTGGCGGCTTCAAGAAAGCCCTGTGCCACTGTGGTTCCCTGCGGAGGGAGTTCCGCAGGCTGCTGGCCGGGACGGGGCTGGAACAGGTTTCTTCCCCGTTTTTCGAGCACGTTGAGATCTTCGTAGGTGACGACCTGCAATTGGTCGATGAGCTCGTCGCCGTTGAAGATCTGCCCTGCCTCATTGATGGAAACTTTTGCGTTGGGCGGAATGGTGATCTGCCCGCCGTTGCCGAGCACGGGCCAGCCCTGCTCCGTTACAAGCAAACCGTCAGCAGTTTGACGGAAATGTCCGTTGCGGGTCACGTAGTCCCCGTCGGGTGTCTGTACTTTGAAGAACCCCTCCCCATGCAGGGCCACGTCCAGCGAGTCTCCGGTCATTTTCATGCTGCCCTGCGAGAAGTCCGTCTGAGAGACGGCAAGGCGGGGCTTGGCAATGTGGATAGGCTCCGGAAACAGCTTTTTTGACCGCACCGTTGCCACAGGCTCCATGATCTGGTCATGAGCGAACATGATGAAGGTGTCCTTGAAGGCGAGTTGGTCCTTCTTGTATCCAGTGGTGTTCACGTTGGCGAGATTATTGGTAATACTGTTGAGACGGTGCTCGTTTGTGAGCGCTCCGAACAGGGCGCTGTACATACTGTCTTGCATGGAAATCCTCCTTGCGGCGCAGGCCGCGTGCAAAAGGATTTGCAAAAAGAGGGCCAGTTTTCGACGTCTCCGGGCTCGGCTTCGGCACCCATCGTAAGGGTGGCAAGGGCCGTATGCCAGGTCAGCGGGTTGGACTTGCGTATGGGGGCAGGGGGGAGACCGGACGCGCGCGTCTAGCCAATCGGCGCGGGTTCTGGTATGCGCAAGCATCTTCAAGAGGCTATTCATGAATATCAATATACAGAATCTGACCAAGACCTATGGCGGGCATGACCTGTTCGCCAACTTTTCGCTCGAGATACAGTCCGGCGTGCGCCTTTGTGTGTGCGGACCCAACGGCTGCGGCAAATCCACCCTGATCAAGCTCATCGCGGGTGTTACCTCCTCCGACGGGGGCAAGGTATCCATGCCCAAGGAATGCCGTCTGGGCTACGTGGCGCAGGAAATGGATGAGAACCTGCTGGAAACGCCCCTGCTCACATGGGTGCTGGAAGTGCTGCCCGACTGGAACGATTTCTGGGCGAAGTGGGAAGTAGCCACCGAGGCGGGCGACGAAAGCGCCCTGAAGACGCTGGGGGCGCGGCAGGCGGAGCTGGAGCAGATTTACGGGCATAATCCGGAGCATCGCGCCAAGACGGTGCTTTCCGGCCTCGGGTTTGCCGAGCGCAAGTGGCATATGTCCATCGGGCAGCTTTCCGGCGGCTGGCGTGAACGCGCCAAGCTGGCCCGTGTGCTCACCGCGGGGGCCGATGTGCTGCTGCTGGACGAACCCACCAACCACCTTGATCTGGAAGCTGTGGAATGGCTTGAGAATTTTCTGCTGGAATACACGGGCGTGCTGGTTTTCGTGGCGCATGACCGTGTGTTCATGGACAAGATAGGCACACACGTGCTGTATCTCGGCGCTTCCAAGCCCATGTTCCGCAAAGGCAACTTTACGCAGTTCCTTGCCCTGCAGGATGAGATAGAAGCGCAGAAGGTGCGCGAGCAGCAGCGTCTGGCAGGCGAGATAGAGCGCAAGATGGACTTTGTGCGCCGCTTCAAGGCCAAGGCTTCCAAGGCGCGGCAGGCCGGTTCCAAGCAGAAGATGGCTGCCCGGCTGGAGAAGGAGCTTTCAAGCATTCAGGTGGAAGCCAAGCGCAGAACCCTTGCCTTCAAGTGGCCCGAGCCGGTGCAGGCGGACAAGACCGTGCTGAGTGTGGTGGGGCTGGACTACAGCTTTGACGACGGCACGCGACTGTGGCCGAACCTTGATTTTCAGCTGTATCGCGACATGCGTGTGGCGCTGGTCGGCCATAACGGCTGCGGCAAGTCCACGTTGCTCAAGCTCATTGCGGGCAGGCTGGAAAAGGACGGCGGCAACGTGGTCATGGGTTCCAAGGTTCGCATGGGGTATTACAGCCAGCATCAGCTGGACATTCTGAACGCCTCCGGCACGGCGCTTGGCGAAATCCGCCGCCTGTCTGACCCGCGTACCACAGAAGAAGAACTCATGTCCGTGCTGGGTCTGTTCATGCTCGGGCAGAGCTTTTTCGACCGGCAGGTGAGCACGCTTTCCGGTGGCGAAAAGAGCCGTCTGCTGCTGGCCACGCTGTTCCTTTCGCGCAGCAACTTTCTGGTGCTGGACGAACCCACCAACCATCTTGATCTTGAATCGCGCGAAGCGCTGGTGGAAGCGCTGGATGCCTTTGACGGCACCATCTTCATGGTGGCGCATGACCGCTATCTGCTTTCTTCCGTGGCTGATCAGGTATGGTCGCTGGATGAGAACGGGTTTACTGTCTACGAATCCGGCTTCGAGGAATACGACAAGGCGCGTCGTCAGCTTGCGTCCGAGGCTGCCGGCAAGGATGCGGATGCAGCGCGTGGCGGTGGTTTGAGCCGTGATGAGCAGAAGCGCATCAAACGCCAGCAGGCGGAGTTGCGTAATACCATTTATAAGGAACTCAAGCCCAAGCAGGAAGCCTTTGCCAAGCTGGAAAAGGAATTTGAAGCCTCGCTGGAAGAGCAGGGCGAAGTGGAAGCCATGCTTGCTGATCCTGCCGTGTATGCCGATTCCGGCAAGGCGTCTGATCTGCTCAAGCGGTTTCATGCGCTGCAGGCCAAGGGTGAAGAGCTTATGGAAAAGATGGGTGAGCTTGAGGTGGTCATCAATGAGTTGGAGGCTCGCAAGGCCGCGCTTGTGGATGATGTTATTTAGGGAAGGGGTGGGATGGAATTGCAAGGCTGGTTGGTTCTGTCTTGCATGAACATTCACCGACTGCATTACGTTCAGGCTTGGACTTCCTTTTGCTGCCTTCAGCAGGACCAGAAGGGGCCTCAGCCGGGGCTTGCAGCCCCTTAGCAAGGCCCCCTCTGGACTCCCCCTGCCTCGCCCCTGCTGTCCGTTGATCGGTGTTTCGTCCTGCCGTGGAAGCGAAGCGCTTCCAATCGGCACGAAGCGGTGGGCGTTTGGGGGTAAGCGGGCCCCTTGGTTTGGGGCTGGTGGTGCAATCAGTGGCAGATACTGCTTTTAGCGGGTGTAAGCTAGGTGAGTCGTGATTCATCCTGCGGGCCATTTGAATGTGTAGAGCATGCGGTGGCAAAGAGTCTGCGCCGATTGCATACAAGGTCCGGTGAAAATCCTGCCGAGAAAACCTTTCAAAAAACGAATTCGTCGTTATCTTTACCCGATACTAAAGTCATGAAGCATATCACTGTCGTCGCCGGCATTGTCTGGAACAAAGGGCGTTTTCTCGCCGCAAAACGGCCGGAAGGCAAACCGTTCGCAGGGTTCTGGGAATTTCCCGGCGGCAAGATAGAGCCGGGGGAATCTGCTGACCATGCGCTGGTGCGCGAATTTGCGGAGGAGATGAATATCATCCCCACTGCATGGGAATACTGGCGCGAAGTGCGCCATGAATACCCGGAACTGACCGTGACGCTGCACTTCTTCCATATCACGGACTACAGCGGCGACCTGCTTCCGCTGGAAGGCCACGAGATTGGCTGGTTCACCCATGCGCAGGCCATGTCCATGCCCTTTCTGGAAGCGGACATAGCCATTGTGGACGACCTGCAACACGTACAATACGCCGCACAGGCGCAGGAGGCATAATGAACGCCTTGTTTCTTATCGGGCTGGCGCTGCTGGCCGGAGCCACGCTCCCCACACAGGCAGGCATAAACGCACAGCTGCAACTGCACTGGGCAAAGCATCCCGCACTGGCTTCACTCGTTTCCTTTTCTGTCGGCACGGCGGCGCTCGTTGCCTACTGCGTTGCCGCCCGCGTTCCGTTTCCGTCCCTTGCGGGGTCTACCACCCAGTGGTGGCACTGGATAGGCGGGCTGCTCGGTGCCGTGTTCGTGACCGTGGTCACCTTTCTTGCTCCGCGTCTCGGCGCGGCAACCATGGTGGGGCTTGTCATTGCAGGGCAGATGATCGCCTCGGTGAGCCTCGACCATTTTGGCTTGCTGGGCTATGCGGAGCGCCCGCTTTCCATGATGCGGTTTGTAGGGGTGGCCTTGCTTGTGTGCGGGGTGGTTCTCATCCGCCGTTTCTGATGTCCATGTATGTGCGGCGATGGAAAAAACAGGCATTTCCAGTGCTGCGGGGGTATCATTGACATTGTCTTTGCCGTCGCTATGGCCTATGCTGTACGATGCTGTCGCGCATGGATCTCCCTTCGGAGAGGCCCGCATAATACCGTCAGTGCCAAGGAGAATGTATGGGGACGTTTGAATGGACGCCGGAAATGAGCGTGGGCGTGAAGGAAATCGACGAGCAGCATGCGGAACTGACCGGGATCATCAATTCCCTGTACTACGCGTATATGGACGGCAAGGACCACGAGATTCTGGCCGACCTCATCAACAAGGTGAACGACTACGCCCAGAAGCACTTTGCCACCGAACGCAGGTACATGGCTCCGTATGTTGATGATATGCCCAATTATGATGAGCACATGCAGCAGCATAGAGAATTTTTTACCACCGGTGTGAACTTTCTGCTGGAGTATCTGGATAAGGGTACCGGCATCACTCCGGAGTTGCTTGATTACCTGACGGATTGGTGGTTCAGGCACATCAATGGTACGGACAAGATCATGGGCGCCCTGCTCAAGTCAAAGGGCGTGGTTTAGTCCGGCACGAATTTCAGGTTTGTCCGTTTGGCGGCGGACAGGCCGGTGAGCCGCAAGGTGGCCCTGCGGCGTGTTTTCGACGTTGGCCGGAGTTGGCGGACTCTGGCAGCGAAAAGGCAAGGGATGCGGGAATGTCCGACATTCCGAGGTTAGTGATTTGAGTGCGATCAAGGAGATATGATCCAATGAGCAAAGAAAAGTTGGTCGTGGCCGTTGTCGGCGCGACAGGTGCCGTGGGCCGTGAAATGCTGAAGACGCTTGAGCAGCGCGCGTTTCCTGCTCACAAGGTTATTGCCCTTGCCTCTGCCCGTTCTGCGGGTACCCGGGTTCCCTTCAACGGTACCGAACTGACCGTGCAGGAACTCACTGAAGAATCCTTTGAAGGCGTTGATATCGCCATCTTTTCCGCCGGTGGTTCCACCTCTGAAAAATTTGCGCCCTTTGCCGCCAAGGCCGGTTGCGTGGTTGTGGACAACTCCAGCGCATGGCGCATGGACAAGCGTTGCCCGCTGGTCGTGCCTGAAGTGAACCCGCAGGATCTGGAGTGGCACAACGGTATCATTGCCAACCCCAACTGTTCCACCATCCAGATGGTTGTGGCGCTCAAGCCCCTGCACGATGCCGCAAAGATCAAGCGCGTTGTGGTCTCCACCTATCAGGCGGTTTCCGGCACCGGCCAGAAGGCCATTGACGAGCTGGAAAGCCAGGTTCGTCAGCTGTTCAACATGCAGCAGCCCGAACCCAAGGTGTATCCCTATCAGATCGCGTTCAACGCGCTGCCGCACATCGATGTCTTCCTTGATAACGACTACACCAAGGAAGAAATGAAGATGGTTCACGAAACCGTGAAGATCATGGGCGACGAGAGCATCAAGGTTACTGCCACTGCAGTGCGCATTCCCGTGTTCTACGGTCACAGCGAATCCGTGAACATTGAAACGGAAAAGAAGCTCACTCCCGCGCAGGCTCGCGCCATCCTGACGCAGGCGCCCGGCATTACCGTGCTGGATAACCCCAAGGAAAAGATCTACCCCATGGCCATTGAAGCCACGGGTGAAGATGCCACTTTCGTGGGCCGTATCCGCGAAGACGAAACCATTGAAAACGGCCTGAACATGTGGGTAGTTGCCGACAACATCCGCAAGGGTGCCGCACTGAACGCCGTGCAGATCGCTGAAATGCTCATCGAGCGCGACCTGCTGGGCGTGAAGGACACCACCGTTTTCCAGTAAGCATGTAACAACAGGAAGCACCGTGATACCTGTTTGTGAAACCGAAGAATATATGCAGAAGCTCCTGTCCGCCCGCCGCGCGGGCGAACAGGGGGTTCTTGCCTTTTATGAGCACCGCATAGGCTGCATATGCAGGAACCCGCGCCTGATGGTGCTGCCCATGGATGACCACCTTGCCCATCGCGGCGACGGCATCTTTGAAAGCATCAAGTGGGAAGGCGGCCGCATCTACCAGCTCGACGCGCATGTCGAGCGTATGAAGCGCTCTGCCAAGGGACTGTATCTGGCTCCGCCCTGCACATGGGAACGGCTGCGCGAAATTGCCATTGAAGTGGCACGCGCTGCTGAAACGGAAGACGGCATGCTGCGTATCCTTGTGGGGCGCGGTCCGGGCGGTTTCGGCATTGATCCTGCCGAGTGCCCCGTCTCCAGCCTGTATGTGGTGGCGTATCGCTTCAAGCCGCTGCCCGCCGCGTTTTACGAAACCGGAGTTACGGCGTTCCGCTCCTCCATTCCGGCCAAGCCGGGCTATATGGCGAGAATGAAGAACGCCAACTATATCCCCAACGTGCTCATGCGGCGCGAGGCGACGGAACGCGGTTTGAACGTGCCTTTGAGTTTTGACGACAATGATTTCCTTGCCGAAGGTGCCACCGAGAACGTGGCGCTGGTTGATCAGGACGGAACGCTGGTCATTCCCGAATTCACCAACGCGCTGACGGGTACCACCATCATGCGTGCGGTGGATCTGGTGAAGGACGAGATGCCCGTTGTGTTCAAGCGTGTGCGTGAAGACGATCTGTACCGCGCCCGCGAGGTCATGATAATGGGTACCACGGGCGACTGCGTGAGCATTGTCCGCTTCGAGGGCCAGCCCATCCATGATGTGCGTCCGGGACCGGTGGCAAAGCGGATTCGGGCGCTGCTGCGCGAGGATATTGTGGCAAGCGGTGTCCCTGTTTCTCAGGATTGATGCGACAGGATTTATGCTGCCAGCTGCTGACAGTCTATGTTGGCAGTATCGATTCCGGCAGAATTGACTCCGGCCGCTGCGGCACCGCGCCGCAGGCCGATACATGATGAATATGGTCCGGCACCGGTAATCCCGGTGCCGTATCTACCTTTAGGAACACAGAGTTCTGATGCACATATTGTTGCTTGATCTCGGCAGGGAGATGCGCGGCGGCCAGTGGCAGGTATATTACCTTGCCCGTGCGCTGGGTGCTGCCGAAGGCTTTGAGCCCATAATTGCCGCACCTGCGCAGGCTCCGTTGCTCAAACATGCTGCGGAGCTTGAAGGCGTGCGCGTGCTGCCCCTCTCCGGCGGCAGGGAGTGGGACCCGCGCAACCTGCATGCCATCCGCAAGCTGGTGCACAGGGAAGGCGTTCGCATTCTGCATTCCCACTGTGCCAAGAGTGCAGCCCTTGCCGCCATGTGCAAGAAGCTGTGGGGCGACAAGGTGGTAGTTGTGCATTCGCGCCGCGTCTCCTATCCGCTCAAGACCGGCTGGCGCGGCAGCAAGTATCTGCGGGCAGAGGCCGTTGTGGGGGTGAGTCAGGAAATTTCCAACGTTCTCGTCGCCTCGGGCATGCCAGCGGTCAAGGTGCATACCATCCACTCCGGCATCGACTGCGCCCGCTATACCCGCAAGCGCAACCGTGGCGACGGCCGCATGGTCATAGGCATGGTGGGGGCGTTTACCGGGCAGAAGGGACATGAAGTGCTTATACGCGCCATGGCCGAGCTGCAGAACATGGACGGCCTGCCGCCATGGGAAGTCCGCCTGATAGGGGCGGGCGAGCTGTTCAATACCGTTGCGGTTCTGGCTGGTCAGCTGGGAGTGGATTCCCGTCTTGCCATGCTGGGCTGGCAGGACAGCCGTGAATTTCTGCCGGATTTCGACATTCTCGCTGTTCCTTCGGTGGACGGGGAGGGTTCTTCCGGCACCATCAAGGAAGGCTGGTGTACCGGCCTGCCCGTGATTACCTCGGACCTGCCCTCGAATCTTGAGCTGGTTCAGGACGGCGTGAACGGACTTGTGTTCCCCAACCGTGACCACGAAGCGCTGGCCCGTTGCCTGCACAGGGTGATGACGGGCAGGGCGCTTGCACAAACGCTGGTGGACGCCGGTCACGGCTCTGCGACTGAATTTTCGGATACGCGCATGGCGCAGGCATATATGGCCCTGTACGGCACGCTCTAACGGAGCAATGTTTGCAACGTGCCGGACGGTACGCAATTTCAGGCCGGTACCGTATGGTATCGGCCTTTTTCAGACCGGCTGTTGTGCCGGTTACAGGAGAGCGACATGGAAGTAACCGTACTGCTGGTTGATGCCTTTACCGAAACCGTGGGCAAGGGCAACCGCGCAGGGGTGGTGCTGGAAGCGGAAAAACTGGATGCCGCGCAGATGCAGGCCATTGCCGCCCATGTGGGGGCTTCCGAAACAGCGTTTCTGTTGCCGCCGCCTGCTGCGGATACTGTGCAGGGGGGCGTTCCCTTTGATTTTGGCGGCATGTTCATGCCGGATGCCGCTGACATGCTCGTGCGCTTTTTTACTCCGACCATGGAAGTGCCTGTGTGCGGACACGCCACCATTGCCACGCATTTTGCCCTTGCCGGAGAAAAGGGCATACGCGAGGCGAATCATGCCATGGAAACAGGAGCAGGGCGTATGCCTGTTCTGATAGGTACCGACGAGCTCGGCAACCCTGAAGTGACCATGACACTGGGCGAGCCACAGCTCGGCAGAGAGCTGGATGCCGTGGATAAGGCAGCCATAGCCGCAGCGCTGGGCATTCCGGTGGGCATGATTAGGTCCGACCTGCCCACCCAGTATGTTTCCACCGGTTCGCAGGCGATCATCATGCCGCTCAGGGATGCTGAAGCGCTGCATGGTATGCGGCCTGATTTTGCCGCTCTGGGGGCATTGGCACCGCGTCTCGGCTGCGCCATGCTCTATGTCTTTGCGGAGGCTGGCGATGATGTTCCCTACCGCATAGACGGCCGCATGTTCTGCCCGGCAGAAGGCATTGATGAAGATCCTGTTACCGGCACGGCCAACGGTCCTGCCGGTGTCTATCTGGCTGCGCACGGCATGCTGCCCGATGAGGACACGGTAACGTTCACCGCACGGCAGGGCTATGCCATGGGCAAGGAAGGCTTTGTGGAGGTCACGGTGTACCGCTTCAGCGGTTCCGTGGTGGCTGTGCAGATTGCGGGCAAGGCTGTGCGGGCAGGAAAACTGCGTCTGCGGGTGAGTCCGGAAGGGACGATAACTCCGCTTCCCTAGTCCGGTTCCCCGTACACCGGACAGGCTGCGGGGGATGTGAATTACGGTTGTTGCAGGGTGATGGCGCTGGCGAGAGCGTTGTCACCCTTTCTGTTTTCCAGATGCAGGGTAATGTGCCTAAGCTGCGAAACTGCCGGATGCATTGCGCCCGTAATGCCGGTCATGTCAGTCATGTCGGTTGTGCTGGTCGTGCCGGTTCTGCCGGGGCTGTCCGTAGTATCAGGCCTGCTAGCCCTGAGCGTCCTGCTTGTTCCGGTTGCCCCCGCAGTGTGGACGGCAGGTGGTTTCTGCTTGTGTCCCGCCTTGTGGTGCATGTGCTCATCAGGTTGTGCACCGAGGCCTATGCCGGAAAGCATTTCAGGATGAGGGCCGATTGCAGCCCTGATGTGATTGGTGGCGTCCAGTGCTCCGGCAAGGGCATCCACAAAGCCCTTGTCGAAAGAGAGAATGTGTACCCGTTCGGGAAAGCGCATTCTGCCGAGCGACTGGGCCAGCAGCAGGGCATCCCGCTGTGTCCGCCGCAGGATGATGAAGGGAACGTGCGCGCCTACCTTTTGTGCCACCCTGTCAATCTTGCGCACCGCTATGTTGCCGCAGTCTATCCACAGGCGCAGCCTGCCTTCGGCATCCAGCGACACGAGGTCCGGCTTGTAGTGCCAGCCTATGCCTTCTTCAATGCGCGGTTCATATTCCATGAACAGCAGATACCCGAGCACCTTCAGTGCAATGTGCCACGTCACTTCGCCGGGGGCTGCGCGGAGTACCAGTTTTGTGCGCATTTCTAATGCGTCCGGTGCATCAGGAGCAAGCAGTTTGCGGGTGATGTTCAGGGTGTATTTCATATGTTCTCGGTGGCAATATCCGGTAAAGGCTCCCTATCTGTTCTCTTGATCGGAGAAATATGTCTGCGTTCATGGCTTGCAGGCGGCAAAAGGATATCCCTTTCGGGTATCACCGCGTCGGGCCGGTTGCAAGGTCGGGCAGGCGGGGTGTATGGTGCGCCGGTCGCAGCATGCGCGGGGCCGCTGGCTTTCCCGTGCGGGTGCCGGTTGTATCCGGCAGGCATCTGCCAGGTCTTATGCAGGTGTCATGGTGGTGTCATCTGGCCGTATCTGGTCTGTACAAGCCATACATACATCCGGCAGACCCTTCCGTCTTGCATGCGCGACGTGGCGCGGCATCATTCATCGTGTTCATTCCGCTTATGCAGGAGAGTTCCATGTCCTCAGCATCCGTTACGCCTCCGGCTGTCCGCAAGATAAGCCGACGGGTTCAGAATATTCGCATTTCCGCCACCAAGCTCATGCCCATGCTGGCCGCCAAGGTGGGCGGCTGTGTATCTCTTGGGCAGGGGGTTCCCTCCTTTGCCACGCCCCCGCATATTGCGGAGGCAGTGTGCCGCGCTTTGCGCGAAGAACCCTCCGTGGGCAAGTATTCGCTGCAGCCGGGCATGCCCGCCCTGCGCGAGGCCATTGCCGAAGGGCTGGCGCGCGACAAGGGGTTTCATGTGGACCCCGATACGGAAATCGGCGTGACTGTGGGAGCCATGGAGGCTCTGCTCATGGCGATTTTGACCATCGTTGACCGCGGGGAAGAGGTGATTATTCCTTCGCCGGGGTACGCATCCCACGCGGAACAGGTGCTCATGGCGGAAGGGCGCCCCGTGTATGTGCCGCTGCGCCCCGCAGACTGGGGGCTGGATGTGGACGCCATCCGCGCTGCCGTGACCGACCGCACCCGCGCCGTTATTCTGTGCAACCCCGGCAACCCCACCGGCACGGTGTATGATGAAGCCGATGTGCGTGCACTGTGCGCACTGGCGCTGGAGCGTGACTTCGTCATCATCTCCGACGAAACGTACGATTTCATGGTGTTCGGCGCTGACGGCGAACCGGCTCCCATGCCCTTCAGCCCTGCCAGCCTGCCGGAGATGCGTGACCATGTCATCTGCATCAATTCCTTTTCCAAGAAGTATGCCCTGACCGGCTGGCGCGTGGGCTATGTTGCGGCGGACAAGGGCTGGATGGCCGAACTGCTCAAGGTGCACGATGCCGCAGCCATATGCGCCCCCACCGTTTCGCAGCATGCGGCTCTGGCAGCCCTGCGCGGACCGCAGGATTGCGTGGCTGAAATGCAGCGTTCGCTGGAGGCACGGCGTGCACTTACCTGCAAGGCGCTTGATGCCATGAGCGGGCATTTTTCGTATGTCGCACCGCGCGGCGCGTTTTACGTGATGGCCAAGTATCTGTTCACAGGCGCACCTTCTCCGGACGTTGCACGGCGGATTCTTGAAGAAGCCAGAGTCATCACCATCCCCGGTGGTTCTTTCGGGCCGGAAGGCGAAGGGCATCTGCGCCTGTCATTCGGCGGCGATGAAGCAGAGCTTGCCGAGTGCTTCAAGCGTCTTGAAGCATGGGCAAAGGACGCCCGCTAGTGGCACGGAAGAAGATTGTTGAGAAAGGCGGGAACGGCGCGCAGGTTCCGGCAGAATGGCTTGCGGCTGTTCCCGCATTTCGGCAGGGGGAGCACCTGCCCGTGCTCAAGGCGGTTGCCGCGCGGCGCAGCAAGGGGGCGGTCTATCCGCCAGAAGAGCTGGTGTTCAACGCGCTGCACCTTGCAGCGCCCGAGGCAGTGCGTGTGGTGATTGTGGGGCAGGACCCCTACCATGGCCCCGGTCAGGCGCACGGGCTTTCGTTCTCTGTGCCGGAAGAGGCCATTGCTGCTGGGGCCAAGTTCCCCCCGTCTCTGCGCAATATATTCAAGGAGATAGAGGCGGAATATCCGGATAAAGCCGTTGCCTGTCAGTCACCGGATTTGACCCGCTGGGCGCGGCAGGGGGTTCTGCTGCTGAACTCCACGCTCACCGTGGATGCGGGCAAGGCCGGTTCCCATGCCGCTCTCGGTTGGGGCGCAATTACAGACGGTATCATCGCCACGGTCAGTTCGCTGTGCGCCCCCACGGTCTTCATGCTCTGGGGCAGCCACGCCCAGCAGAAAGCCGCGCTGGTTAATTCCGCGCGGCATCTGGTTCTGGAATCTGCCCATCCCTCTCCGCTTTCCGCCTATCGCGGTTTCTTCGGCTGCGGTCATTTCAAACAGGCAAACGACTGGCTTGCTGCACAGGGCAGGGGGGCGGTAGACTGGTAACTTCTTGCCCTGCCGCCCTTATGCGCGCAGCAGAGGACAGTATACCTGTTCATAGGCCATGCTTGCTGAAACATAGAGGAGCATGGCGGCCATTATTCTGTTGCTTATCTGCATGAACGCGGCGTTTTCGATATTTCTTCCCATTCTTTTTCCCAGCCACGCATAGGTGACCGGTGCTCCGAATGCCAGAAAGGAGAGCACGCAGGAAAGCAGCAGAATGCCCGCTCCCGTTACCTGTGCTGCCGGAAACTGGATGGTTGCGATGGGAAGCGTGGCAATGAAGGCTTTGGGATTCAGGAGCTGCATGCACAGCCCGTCGCGAAAACCGAGGGTGAGGGCGCTCTTGTCTTCGCTCTCTCCCAGTTGCGGGCGGACGGCCCATACCTTCCATGCAAGATGGGCGATATACAGGCAACCCGCAAGACTGATGAAGGGCAGGATACGCGGTCCTATTATCATCTGACCGGTGTAGCCCAGCAGCAGAAAGAGGATGAGCATGGCAATACCCACTCCGGCGCAAAAGCGCAGAAAAGGCCTGAACGTGCCCTGTAATCCCTGTGAAAAGGCAAGAATATTGACCGGCCCCGGAGTGTACATGACACCGAGGGCATAGGCGAAGATGTGCAGCATGTGCCCCTTCCTTATGAATTGAGAATGCTCGTCTGATACTGGCGCGGCGTGATGCCGTGGCTTTTCTTGAAGTAGCGAATGAAGTGGCTCAGGTCGAAAAAGCCGCTGGCATAGGTGGCGTCAAGCAGGGACGATCCGCTGTTCAGCTGCGCAATGGCCCGCTGAATGCGGCAGTTGATGAGATACTGGTGCGGGGTGATGCTGTAGAGCTTCTTGAACTGGCGTATGAAGTGGAACTTGGAAAGCTGCGCAATGGCGCACACTTCATCCAGCTGCAGCTGCTCATGGGCGTGTTCATACATGAACTCGCGGGCAAGCAGCACATTTCTGTGCGCAGGTGTCAGCCTGTTGTCGGTGCGGTTATCACCGTACTGACGGATATTCTCGGCAAGCAGATACAGTGAGCTGTTCAGGGCGATGTCGTCGTATTCCTTGCGGGAAAGCTGCTCGTGCACGTGCAGTATGAGCTGCCGCAGGGCAGGTGACTCCACCACGTTGGCATTGGCGCGGAACTGCATGCCGTTCCGCATGCCCATGGCTGTGAAGATGTTCCCCAGCCACGACATGTTCACGTAGAGCATGACATAGCGAAGGGCGTCATCCCCTCCCGAATGACCGTCGTGAATTTCTTCCGGGCTGAACAACATGATCTGGCCGGGAGTGCTTCTCTGCATGCTGCTCACGCAGGTGAATTCCTGCACGCCCTGCAGCGTAACCCCGATGGCAAATTCCTCATGCGCATGACGTCCGTATTCAAACTCTGTCATCTGCGCCTGCAACGAGACAAGCCCCTTGTGCCGGGGCGAAGCTGCGTAGGTGAAATGATCGGTTTGCGTCATGGGTGAACCTCCTGCCACGTTCTTTAGCAGGCCGGGGCCTGGGAGAATTGGATGAAATTGCTGCTCTGCAGACAAGGTAGGCAGGGCCAGGCAGGGGCAGGCAGGGTCAGGCAGGTTATGTCCGGCGCTGTTTACGCGTTGTTATTCCCCGATGAACTTTGCCCACAGCTTGCGCTGTCTCGGGCCGTCAAATTCGCAGAAATAGATGACCTGCCACGTGCCGAGCATGACTTCGCCGTTTTCCACAATCATCATTTGCGCGGGGCCGAAGAGCGAGGTCTTGATGTGGGCGTCGCTGTTGCCTTCCGCATGGCGGTAATCCCCGCGCAGAGGAACCAGTTTGGCCATGTTCACAGCGATGTCGCGTTTGACATCGGGGTCTGCCCCTTCGTTGATGGTTGCTATTGAATACCCATCAGTGTTCAGCTATACCACACCGAAGAGGGAATCCGAAGATGATCAAGAACAACAAGGCATACAGCTACCTGCGCTTCTCAACTCCTGACCAGATCAAGGGCGACAGCTTCAGACGACAATCCGAGATGAGCCGCCGCTACGCGGATGAGCACGGATTGGATCTGGATGAGGCGCTCTCATTCCATGACCTTGGTGTCTCCGCTTTCCGTGGCGACAACGCGCAGGCTGGTGCTCTTGGTGCCTTTCTCGAAGCCGTAGACCGTGGAATCGTTAAGCCAGGATCAACCCTTCTGGTCGAGAGCCTGGATCGCCTTTCTCGGCAGTCTCCCTATCTGGCATTCCGCCAACTGGATAGCATCTTACGCTGTGGAGTGCGCGTAGTCACGCTCCAAGATGGCAAGGTGTACGATGCCGAGAAGGGCGAACTGGGGTTCACCGATCTCATGATGTCGCTTCTGGTCATGCAGCGAGCACACGAGGAGTCGTTGACCAAGTCGAAGCGCGGAGCAGAGGCGTGGAAGGCAAAGCGCGATAAGGCGGCAGAAGGGATGCGGAAGCTGACTGCTCTTTGTCCAGGGTGGCTCACGCTGGATAAGGAGGGGCAGAGGTTTGTGGTGGATGAGGACAAGGCGGCTGTTGTGCGCCGGATGTTCGAGATGTCCATGGACGGCCTGGGAGATCGCACTATCGCCAGGACGTTGAACGAAGAGGGTGTTCCCTCCTTCGGTAAGTCGTCAGGCTGGCGCTACGACTACGTCAGGCGGATACTGGAGAACGAGGCCGTCATTGGCGTGTACCAGCCGCATGTACGCAAGCGCGTTGACGGGAAAGAGGTACGGGTGCCTGTTGGCGATCCCATCCAGGATTACTTTCCTGCGATCGTCTCCCAGGAGGTGTTCCTGAAAGCAAAGCGGAGAAGGGTGTCCAGAGCGCTGCCGAGAGGGCGTGCTGCCGAGAAGTTTTCCAACCTGTTCACGGGACTGGCCTACTGTGGAGACTGCGGCTCACCGCTCCACTTCGAGAACAAAGGCAGACCTCCGAAAGGGTACACGTACCTGGTGTGCTCCAAGGCGCGAATGCACATCGGGTGTCATCGTCATACGTGGCGATATCCTGAAGCGCAGACGCACATCCTGATGAACTTCACCGAACTGGACTTCAGGACAATGTTCCCCAACCTTTACCAGCAGTCGCAAGCTGCGGCGAACGAGGTCGAAGGCCAGATACTGATCAAGGAAGAGGAGCTTGCAAAGCTTGAGCAAGGGCTTGAGAAGCTGGCAGACCTCCTCCTTGAGCGAGGCAGTAGCCCGACCTTGATTGGGCGACTGGACACGATGGAACAGCAGAAGGCAGCGCTACAAGAAGAGCTTGATGATCTGCGGGGCAAGCTGGACCGTGAGCTGGACAGGCAGACGGCTGTGCAAACCGGCCATGATGAAATTGGCGAGGCGCTTACAAAGTACATTGCCATCGAGCGAAAGGGGGATCCTGAGGCGATCCTTTCTGCCAGACGACGGTTGCATCAGCTCCTCAAGCGTGTGGTAGACAAGATCACGTTCACCCCATCAACGGGTGAAGACGGTCTGCATGGTATCATAGAGATCAGTTTCCAGGGCGTGGCGGAGTATACGCGGCGTATCAAGGTTGCGAAGGGACAGCAGGATTCACAGGGTTACAAGGTCGTGCAGGGGCAGGAGCAGCATGCCGTTACCGTCCTTGAAGCTACGTGGCCTCCTGTGAGTCGTATCGAATCCACCTCCTTCATCGTAGACCAGATTCGGCGGGATCTGATGCGGCAAACTCCGAAGCAGGACAAGTAAGGTTGAGCTGTTTTGGCGGAAAAATCTGAGCGGGTATTCGGTATGACCGTATTCGAACTTTCCCCCCATGGGGTGTCCTTGGCTGTCGCTGCCGTGATGATGTGAAGGTCACGGAAAGGCGATTGACACGTCGATGCGAATCGTACAAAACGGGCTAACCAGCGTTACGCCATTTTGTACTAAGGAGCCACGCATGAAGATCGTCGCCTACCATCGAGTATCAACAGCACGCCAGGGTAAGAGCGGCCTTGGGTTGGAAGCGCAGGAACGCTCGATCCAGGAGTATGCCCGTACCAAGGATGCCATTCTGGTTGGTGCATTCACCGAAGTTGAGAGCGGGAAGCACAACGACCGGCCAGAGCTGGGCAAGGCGTTGCACCTGGCCAAGGTCACAGGCGCTACGCTGGTGATCGCCAAGCTGGATCGTCTTTCCCGCAATGCCGCGTTCCTTCTCACACTGCGGGACAGCGGTGTCCGGTTCGTTGCGGCGGATATGCCGGAAGCGAACGATCTCACTGTGGGCGTGATGGCGCTTGTAGCTCAGCAGGAGCGGGAGGCCATTTCACGACGAACGCGGGAGGCACTGGCTGCGGCCAAGGCAAGAGGGCGGAAGCTGGGCAACCCCAATGGTGCAGCAGCATTGCAGAGAGCCGACAAGGGCAATGCGGCCAGCATCCAGGCCATACAGTCCGCTGCGGATCGGCATGCGCTGGATCTCGCGCCGGTAATCGAATCAATACGGGCTGAGGGGATCACATCCTTCGGTAGCATGGCAGAGCAGCTCAATCAGCGTGGTATGCTTACTCCACGTGGTGGTAGCTGGCACAAGTCCTCAGTACGCAACCTGCTACAGAGGCTTGATAGGCTTGCAGATAGCGTGGATCGGATGTAAGCCTCATCATTCAGGAACACACTCACAACATCAAGGAAATTAGCTCCATGGTTAACGGAGACATTACCAATAGGCTCTGGGCTGCAGCAGACCAGCTTTGGGCCAACACCGGCCTTCGGCCTTCCCAGTTTTCGGTTCCGGTTCTCGGCCTCATCTTCCTGCGATACGCGGAGAAGAAGTTCGCCCTCGCAGAGGAAAAGCTCGGTCCCGTGGGATCAGGCACCCGCCGCAAGGTCAGCAAAGCCGACTACATGGCGGAAGGCGTCATCTTCCTGCGTCCTGAAGCGCGTTTCTCCTACCTTCAGCGCCTGCCGGAAGGACAGGATCTGGGCAAATCCATCAATGAGGCCATGAAAGCCATTGAGGATGAGAACGCAGACCTCAGTGGTGTGCTGCCTCATTCCTACACCCAGATCGAGAATGCGGTCCTCGTGGAGCTGCTGCGCCTTCTGGCTCCTGTTGACCTTACGGGTGACGCATTCGGGAAGGTCTACGAGTACTTCCTGGGTGAGTTCGCCCGTATGGAAGGACAGAAGGGCGGTGTGTTCTACACGCCGGAATCCATCGTTAAGCTCATCGTCGAAGTGATCCAGCCGTATCATGGCCGCATCCTCGATCCTGCGTGTGGATCCGGTGGCATGTTCGTGCATTCTGCGAACTTCGTGGAGCGTCACCACAAAAAGGCTTCCAGCGAGATCAGCGTCTTTGGTGTGGAGAAGGACCAGACCACCGTCAACCTGAACAAGATGAACCTGGCTGTCCACGGTTTGACCGGTGATGTTCGCGTTGCCAACACCTACTACGACAGGCCGAGAGACCTGTTCCCCGAAGTGGCTGCGGCTGGAGGCTTCGACTTTGTCATGGCCAACCCGCCCTTCAACGTATCCGGTGTGGACAAGGAACGGCTGGAGAAGGACGAGCGATTCTGCTTCGGCCTGCCCAAGACGGATAACGCCAACTACCTCTGGATCCAGCAGTTCTATTCCGCGCTCAATGCCACAGGTCGTGCCGGTTTCGTCATGGCCAACTCGGCAGGCGATGCGCGGAGTAGTGAGCAGGCCATCAGGCAGAAGCTCATCGAGAGCGGTGCCGTAGATGTAATCGTCTCCATTGGCTCCAACTTCTTCTACACCGTAACCTTGCCCTGTACTCTCTGGTTCTTTGACAAGGCCAAGGCCAATACGGAGCGGCGGGACAAGGTGCTCTTCGTTGATGCGCGGCATATCTTCCGGCAGATCGACAGGGCGCACCGTGACTTCCTGCCAGAGCAGATCGAGTTCCTCGCCAACATCGTACGCCTGTATCGTGGAGAAGCGCCTGAACTGGCAAGCGGGAGTGCTGCGCTGCTGGCTGAGAAAGGGCTGGCTGATGGGTATGTTGACGTGCTTGGTCTGTGCAAGGTTGCAGACATGGCCGCCATTGAAGCCCAAGGTTGGAGTCTGAATCCAGGTCGGTATGTCGGTGCTGCGGAAAGGGAAGAAGATGATGCGGACTTTGCTGAACGGCTTGAAGAACTGAATGAAGAGCTTGTGGTTCTGAACGCAGAGGCGCAGGAGTTGGAGAGTGCGATCTTAAGCAATGTGGCCCTGATGCTTGAGAGGACTGCATAATGGCTCAGGCGAAGCACACAGATTGGCCAGAGGTGGCGTTGCAGGATGTCTGTGACAAGCTCACAGTTGGTCATGTGGGGTCTATGGCGAACGAGTATGTGGAAAAAGGGATACCTTTTCTTCGTTCACAAAACGTCATGCCATTTTCAGTGTCACTCTCTGATGTGAAATTCATCTCACCAGAGTTCCATAGCAAGCTGAAAAAGTCGGAACTGAGGCCTGGTGATGTCGTCGTGGTCAGGACTGGTTACCCTGGCACAGCTGCTGTGGTTCCACCTCATCTTCCAGTCTCAAACTGTGCAGATCTCGTAATCATCCGGCCATCGAATAGGTTGGATCCATACTTTCTTTCAGCGATCTTCAACTCCACTTGGGGGAAGGGCGTTGTGGCAGGGAACCTTGTCGGAGTTGCTCAACAGCACTTCAACGTTGGCGCTGCAAAGAGTATGAGGATCGCGCTTCCTCCCCTCTCAACCCAACGCCGCATCGCGTCCATCCTTTCCGCCTACGATGATCTCATCGAGAACAACACGCGGCGGATCGAGATCCTAGAGGAGATGGCTCGGAGGATATACGAGGAGTGGTTCGTCAACTTCCGTTTCCCTGGACATGAGGATGCGAAGTTCGTTGAGACGGAGCAGGGGCGGATTCCTGAAGGGTGGAAGCGAGGGAAGCTTGAGGATGTCGTTGTTCTTCAGCGTGGATTCGATTTGCCAAAGAAGCTTCGACAGGATGGTGAGTTTTTGGTCGTTTCGGCAACGGGAGCGAGTGGTACTCATATCGAGTGCAAAGTTAAGGCTCCAGGCGTTGTTACGGGACGCTCTGGCTCGCTAGGAACCGTTTCTTACATTACACAAGACTACTGGCCATTAAACACAACATTGTGGGGAAAGGCGTACCCCCTAGGCTCTGTAGCACTGGCATTTTTCGTGCTCAATTCCATTGACCTCAAGGGATTCAACTCGGGGGCAGCCGTTCCGACCTTGAATCGTAATGACATACATGGCCTTCCAATGCCAATTCCTCCAAGCGGGTTGGTTGAGCAGTTTGATGAGTACGCTACACAGCTATTCAAGCTCAGGCAGAATTTGATCAATAAGAACGGCAACCTCCGTGTACAACGTGATCTCCTGCTCCCCAAACTCGTTTCAGGACAGATTGACGTATCAGACGCTGAGAACATGCTGGAAGACGTGGCCTAACGAACCTGTACAACTCCGAATGCAAGGCGGTCATTGAATGAGCCATACCACCTCCCCGAAGAGCTACACAGAGGATACGCTGGTAGAGAAGCCTGCCATTGCCCTGTTCACAGAGCTGGGATGGGAGGAGGTGAACCTGTATGACGAGTGGGCAGGTGGCAGCTCCTGCGAAGGGAGAGCGAACAACCACGAGGCCATTCTGGTACCTCGCCTTCGTGCTGCGCTTGCCAGCCTGAATCCCGCTTTGCCCGAAGATGCCCTGGAACAGGTCATAGCGGAGTTGACCCGTGACCGCTCCAAGATGGTGCCGGTGAACGCCAACCAGGAGTTTCACCGTCTGCTCCGCGATGGGGTGAAGGTAACGGTTCGTGATCAGCACGGGGCTGTGAGCACGGAGACGGCTCGGATCATTGACTGGAGGACACCGGAGAACAACAGCTTCCTGCTGGCTTCCCAGCTCTGGCTGCATGGCGATGTGTACCTTCGCCGTACGGATCTGGTCGCCTTCGTCAACGGTATTCCCCTTGTCCTGCTGGAACTCAAGGCTCCGCAGCGGCCCTGCAAGGATGCGTACGACGAGAACATCCGGGACTACAGGGCAACGCTGCCGCAGCTCTTCGTTCCCAACGCCTTTGTGGTAGCGTCAAACGGCTCGCAAACCTTGATGGGTAGCACCTTTGCAGACTGGGAGTTCTTCTTCGAGTGGAAGCGCATCAATGATGAGGGAGAGAAGGGCGTTGTGTCGCTGGAAACCCTCATCCGTGGCACCTGCGCCAAGGATCGCCTGCTGGACATCGTGGAGAACTTCATTGTCTACGAGGAGGCCAAGGGCGGCCTGATCAAGAAGGTGGCGAAGAACCATCAGTACCTCGGAGTCAACAGAGCCATTGCCGAAGTGCTGCGGGTGAAGGATCGCCGTGCGGGTGAGGCTGGCCGTCTTGGTGTGTTCTGGCATACTCAGGGCAGCGGCAAGTCGCTTTCCATGGTCTTCTTCAGCCAGAAGATTCTGCGTACCATTCCAGGCAACTGGACGTTCCTGATCGTAACCGACCGCAAGGAACTGGACGAGCAGATCTACAAGACCTTTGCGGCCACAGGGGCGGTGACGGAGGCGGAGGCGCATGCCACCAACAGTGACCATCTTAAGCTCCTGCTCAGGGAGGACCACCGCTACGTCTTCACGCTGATCCAGAAGTTTGGCACCCGAAACGGTGAGGTCTATCCTGAACTGTCTGCACGGCAGGACATCATCATCATTACCGATGAAGCGCACCGCACCCAGTATGATACCCTTGCCCTCAACATGCGGAGCGCGTTGCCCAACGCCGCCTTCCTCGGTTTCACCGGTACACCGCTGATGGCTGGTGAAGAGCGGACCAAGGAAGTGTTCGGCGGGTACATCTCCATCTACAACTTCGCCCAGTCCATCCAGGATGGGGCAACCGTACCGCTGTACTACGAGAACCGCATTCCCGAACTACAGCTCACCAACGACAATCTGGACGACGATCTGGCGAAGCTCCTGGAAGATGCGGAGCTGGATGAAGCCCAGGAGCGGAAGGTAGAGAGGGAGTTCGCACGGGAATACCATCTCATCACCCGTGACGACCGGCTGGAGGCCATAGCCGAGGATCTGGTCAAGCACTTCACCAGTCGCGGATATCGCGGCAAGGGTATGATGATCTGCATCGACAAGGCCACCGCTGTGCGGATGTACGACAAGGTCACCGCACACTGGCAGGCGCACCTGAAAGCCTTGAAAGCGGCATTACCGTCCGTTTCGGATAGCGAGCGCGAGGGGCTGGAAGCCAAGATCCAGGATATGGAAACCACCGACATGGCGGTCGTGGTCTCCCAGAGCCAGAACGAGGAGGCCGATCTGAAGGCCAAGGGGCTGGACATCCGGCCTCATCGCAAGCGGCTGATTCGGGAAGACATGGAAGAGAAGTTCAAGGATCCCTCGGATCCGCTGCGTCTGGTCTTCGTATGCGCCATGTGGATTACGGGGTTCGATGTACCCTCATGTTCCACCATCTACCTCGACAAGCCCATGCGTAACCACACCCTGATGCAGACCATTGCCCGTGCCAACCGGCGTTACCCCGGCAAGCAGGCGGGGCTGATCGTGGACTATGTCGGGGTGTTCCGTAGTCTTCAGAAGGCACTGGCTATCTACGGTGGTGCTACAGGTACGGAGGGTGGAGAGTCGCCCATCCAGAGCAAGGCCGAGCTGGTGGAGTACCTTAAGCACCTTATTGCCGAGGCCACAGCCTTCTGCACTGGGCAGGGGGTTGATACCGAGAAGATCAAGGCGGCAGAGGGCTTCCCCAAGATCGGTCTGATGGATGAAGCCATTGAGGCGATCCTCGAAACGGATGAGACCAGGAAGAAGTTCATGGGGCTGGCTGGTGCCATAGCCCGTGTCTACCGTGCCATCCTGCCGGATCCTGTGG
Source organism: Desulfovibrio subterraneus (assembly GCF_013340285.1). Taxonomy (NCBI): domain Bacteria; kingdom Pseudomonadati; phylum Thermodesulfobacteriota; class Desulfovibrionia; order Desulfovibrionales; family Desulfovibrionaceae; genus Desulfovibrio; species Desulfovibrio subterraneus. Next base: position 153,496 of record NZ_BLVO01000005.1, read on the forward strand.
CGGCGGAACTCTCAGCCGATGTTGTCCTCTTCTCCGTGCTGGCGCAGAAGATCAGGGCGCTGGTGGATCCGCCGGATATCTCCCACATCATGAGCCAGGTGGAGGATCTTCTGGATCGCTCTGTGGCTCCTATGGCCTACGTGCTGCCCACTGATCCGACCAAGCCGCTGATGGATCTGAGCAAGATCGACTTTGAGAAGCTGAAGGAGCAGTTCAACCTGGGCAAGAAGCGCACGGAGGCTGAGCGGCTCAGAGCACTGCTGAACCGGAAGCTCCAGGAGATGGTTGCCCAGAACCATACCCGTAAGGATTTTCTTGAACGCTTCCTGGAACTGATCAGCGCCTACAACGCGGGAAGCCGGAATATTGAGGAGTTCTTCAACGCGCTCCTCACCCTTGCCCAGAACCTGACCGAGGAAGAACAGCGAGCCATGCGCGAGGGGCTGACCGAGGAGGAGCTGGCACTCTTCGACATCCTCACCAAGCCTGTACCGGTCCTCTCGGAGAAGGAGAAGGAGAAGGTAAAGGCGACCTGCAAGGACTTGCTGGCGACTCTGAAGCGGGAGAAGTTGGTTCTGGACTGGCGCTACAAGCCTCAGGCGCAGGGGAATGTCCGCCTTACCATCGAGCGCATGCTTGACGAAGGACTGCCTGAAGCCTACGACGAGGCCACGTACACGGAGAAGTGCGCTGCCGCATACCTGCACGTGTACGACTGCTACTACGGAGAAGGACGAAGCCTGTACTCCTCCGCCCAATAACAACCTACGTACACCTCTGCCTCTGCTGGCTTCTCTGCGTTCGTCCGGTTACGGATGCGGGGTGGCTATGTTGTGGTTTGCAGAGCCAGGATGTCATACCGCGCTATGCACGTTGAACTACCAGAAGAAGACACCGACCTCACCCCAGACCGCCCATTCAATCCGTGGCGTGTTCCTGCATCTCCAGCGGTGGAGCAGCTCATTCAGGATGTTCTCAACCAGGTTCGGAACTACGAGACGCTCTACCAGCTTCGTAAGCGGAAAAGGAAGCAGGCCGACCAAGTAACCTTCGAGAAGGCTGTTTCCGCCGTGGTATGCGATCTCATCCATCAGCACCTGAATCAGCCAGAGGGGCGGGTGTTCATCACCCGATCCCATACGCGCCTGGGAACGCGAAGCCGCTACCGGCCAGCAATCTACAGCAAGGCGCTGCCTGCCATACTGGATGTCCTTGCTTCACCGGAGCTTTGCTTCGTTGAGCAGAGCCTTGGATATGAGGGCTTCTTTGGTCCTTCACAGCAGACGACTCTCCGTGCCGGTAAGCGGCTGATCTCCCGCATTGAATCGGCGGCCATTGGCCTGGACGCCATCGGTCTGTCGGAGGAGCAGGAGACCATATGCCTGCGTGATACCCGCGACAGCCTGTGGGATGAGGGGGCGATGCTGGAGTATGAGGATACGCCAGTCACCAGCGGCTACAGAGACCAGATGCGGACTATCAACCGTTGGCTCCGTCAGGCGGATTTGGACTTCGATGACCTGTATGCCGGGGAAGGCAAGGTTGTGGATGTTTCCAACCGCATGCTCCGCCGCATATTCACCCAGGGCAGCTTTGGGTCTGGCGGTCGTCTCTTCGGCGGATTCTGGCAGATGCTGAGCAGGGAAGAGCGCAGACAGGGCTTGCACATCAACGGCGAGCAGGCTGTTGAGCTGGACTATGGGCAAGCGACACCACGCATTGCCTATGGGTTGCTTGAGACCGTTCTGCCGATGGAAGACGCCTACTCCATACCTGGCTTCGAGTCTCACAGGGCAGGGATGAAGAAGGTGCTGAACGCGATGCTGTTCGCAGACAAGCCGCTTACCAGAATGCCCAAGGGCGTGAGGAAGGAGTTCAGCGCACAGCACAGCATCAGCGAGGTGGTCTCTGCCATTGAGGCAGCGCATGCTGGTCTGAAGGAGCTGTTCTACACCGGCATAGGCCACAAGCTCCAGTTCATGGAAAGCCAGATCATGGTGGACGTGCTGGTCAGGCTCATGTCAGAGGGCGTGGTAGCGCTTCCCATCCATGATGCCATCCTTGTTCCTGAGAGCAGTAAGGAGCTAGGGTTGCGGGTGATGGACACAGTATTCCAGGACCATACTGGCATAGTATCTCAGATCTCAGTGAAGGAGTAAGGTGAAGGAGGACCATGAACCAGGATCATACTCTCTACCCTTATCTCCCCTTCTCCATATGTGGGACTCATAACGTATGACGAGCAAGAGCAAAGACCACAGCAGACGTGATGACGTGGGCGATCGTGCTGCACGGCCAAACCACATGCATGGATACTGCCGTGTCATCGGGTGCAAGCATCCCGCACGGGCAGGAACGGATGATGGCCTTGATGAACGGTACTGCCGTTCGCATGCGGAACATTACCAGCGCCATGGTAGCCCGACAAAGGCTTCGTATACCGCCAAGGAGCTGAACCCATACCGTCAGGCCGCGTTAAGCTGGATCCTGGAGAATGAGGACAAGCACTGGGTGCAGGATGCGATACGGCGTGTTTCCTCCCTCTACAGCAAGGCGGGCAGACACGAGGAAGCATTCAGGCTGCGGGGGCTACCGCCCAAGGAACGAGCCAGAATCGCCATTGCTCGGCTGAGAAAGCACGGAGTGGATCCTCGGATAGTGCTGGCTGCGTGTGTGGCCGTGGAGATGATCCTTCGGGACGATCCCCAGTCTGACACGAGATCCGAGTTCAGGGATGTGCAGGTGGCCAAGGTCGTTCATCGTATGGCGTCAGGTACACACAAACGATGGGAAAGGGAGCTGCCAGCCGCTGATCCGTGGAGTCGCCCCAAGATCCACGTCCAGGAGCTTCACGCTTTTCCCCGTAGTCGAGGGCGGGTGCTGAGGCACATCGGTGCTTCTGCCATGTCCACGGCTGAGTTGTTGATCGAGCATCACCTGGATGAGATCCATGCCTACAAGCAGCTCAGGGATGAGCAGGGGCGCTTTGACGATCGTCCCTACCCGAAGGGCTGGAGAGCGCGGCCACGGTCAACAGAGGGCTACTAAGGCTGCTATGAGGGGATGTGCTTCACCCAGACGGTTCTGCTTCTCGGTCCATCAAACTCACAGAAGTACACCTTCTGCCAGGTGCCGAGCTGCAAGTCGCCCTGTTCGACGATGAGGAGTTGGTCACACCCGAACATGCTGGACTTGATGTGTGCGTCTGAGTTGCCTTCTGCGTGATGGTAATCGCCACGCAGTGGGACCAGCTTACGCATGTTGACCACGATGTCCCGCACTACGTCTGGATCCGCTCCTTCATTGACTGTGATTGCACCGGTAGTGTGGGGGCAGTAGACGAGCAGCAGACCATCAGTCCAGTCCTGCTCTCGAATGAGCTTGCGAACGGCACCGGTGATATCCAGCATTTCCTCACGGCTTGATGTTTGAACTTTCAGCTTTTCCATGTCATTCTCCGTGTGGGTATCAGTATGCACCGTTCTTGATGGTGACGGCCCCCGTGGTGTGCGGGCAGTAGAGCAGGAGCATGCCGTCCTGCCAGCCCTGCGCATTGACGAGGTTCTGCACCTCGCGGGTTATGTCGATGAGCTGTTCGCGTTCCGAGGTTCGTATGGAAAGGGTATGCATGGTGTGTTCCTGCTTCCTGCTTTTCTGGCCATTCCAGTTTGGTCAGTCTGGTCTGGCGGCCCGTAAGGTCTGGCAGACCGCATCGGCGTGATTCGCGCTGCCTCGTCCCTGAAGATTGTGAAGATGCGTGAAGAGCTTGAGGGCGCGGGAGTGCCGCATCGCCTTTCTCAAGTATGTCTTCTTTGCATGGGCCGCGCAACCGCTTGTTCAGATCGGATTTTTCTCCTACAACCAAGGTTGCATCGGGCCGGAATTGCGGCATTATCCGCCATCCCTGCACACTGTCACGTATTCTGTCCGCCGCAAGGCGCGATCTGCCTTTCATCTGCATAGCCAAGGAGCTTTCATGCCTGTTGTTCTGGGCACTGCCGGACATATCGACCACGGAAAGACAACCCTCGTGAAGGCACTGACGGGCATAGATTGCGACCGTCTGGAAGAGGAGAAGAAGCGCGGCATTACCATTGAGCTGGGCTTTGCCTTCTTCGGTTTGCCGGACGGAACCCGCATGGGCATAGTGGACGTGCCCGGACATGAGCGCTTTGTGAAGAACATGGTTGCCGGGGCCTCGGGTATTGATTTTGTCATGCTGGTCATTGCCGCGGATGAAGGGGTGATGCCCCAGACCCGCGAGCATCTGGAAATATGTTCGCTGCTCGGCATTGAAACCGGTTTTGTGGCCCTGACCAAAACCGACATGGTGGATGAGGAATGGCTCGCTCTTGTTCAGGAAGATGTGGCGAATTTTCTGCAGGGTTCCTTTCTTGAGGGTGCCCCCATCTTCCCTGTGTCTTCGCACACAGGCGCGGGGCTGGACGAGGTTCGGCAGTACATCGTCCGCATGGAAAAGGAACTGGCACCCCGTCGGCGTTCCGACCTTTTCCGCCTGCCGGTGGACCGCGTGTTCACCATGAAGGGCCACGGCACGGTCGTTACCGGCACCATGATTTCCGGTTCCGTGGCCATCGGCACGGATGTGCAGCTGTACCCGCACGACACGCTGACCAAGGTGCGCGGACTGCAGAGCCATGGCGGCACCGTGGAAGTTGCCCCCGCGGGCAGGCGCACGGCCATAAACCTGCACGGCCTCGAGGTTGCCGACATCGAACGTGGCGATGTGGTTGCGCTGCCGGGATCGCTGTTCCCCTCCCAGACGTGGCATGTGGAGCTGCGTTGCCTTTCCTCCGCTCCCACACCGCTGAAGAACCGCACGGAAGTGCATGTTCACCACGGCTCTCGTGAAACCCTGGCGCGTCTCTATTTCCCAGACAGGGACAAACTTATGCCCGGTGAAACGGCTCTGTGCGAAATGCGCTTTACCGATCCCATGGTCGGTGTGTTCGGCGACCGTTGCGTCATCCGTTCCTTCTCTCCCCTGCGCACGGTGGCGGGCGGCAAGCTGCTGCATCCGCATGCGCAGCCGCTGCGCAAGAAACATCCGCGCTATGCACAGATGCTTGAAGCCCTGCAGAGCCTGAGCAAGGCCGAACCGGATGACCGCATCCGCCTGCATGTAAGCATGGCGGGAGAAACCGGCGTGAGTTTCCGTGAACTGTGCATTCTGACGGATATCGAATCAAAGGCTCTGGAAAAGGGACTGAACCTGCTGGGCGGCAAGCAGGAGCTTGCATGCTTTGACAAGGAAGAACGCAGTTACGTTTCTGGCGGCATTCTGGAAGAGCTGGGCACGACGGCACTGGACTTTGTGGCAGACTATCACCGCAAGGAGCCGCTCAAGCCGGGGATGCCCCGCGGCATGCTGACCTCAGGCTGGGGACGCAAGCTTGCGCCCAAGCTGGTACACTTTGTTGTGGAGCGGCTCATAAAGCAGGGCAAGCTGGCAGTGGAAGGCGACGTGATGCGTATTGCCGGTCACAAGGTTTCCCTTGCGGCGGATCAGGAAGGGCTGCGCGCAAAACTGCTGGAAGCGCATGCCGCTGGCGGCATTACCCCGCCCAACCTGAAGGATGTGCTTGAGCCCCTGAACGTGGACGTGAAAGAGGCCGGTTCGGTGCTGCGGCTCATGGAGGGCTCAGGCGAGCTGGTCAAGGTGAAGGACGGCATGTACTTCCATGGTCCCGCCATGGAAAAGCTGGTGGGCATGGTGCGCGAATATTTTGCGACTCACGATGACCTTGGGCCCAATGAATTCCGCGATCTGACAGGCCTGTCCCGCAAGTACCTCATCCCGCTTCTGGAATATTTCGACAAGGCACGCATTACGCTGCGCGTGGGTGACAAGCGCAAGCTGCGCGGGGCCTGATAAGGACGCTCGTTGACTGATCGCAGCCCGAGATCAGTATCATATCGTGGCGATAGCAGCTCATGCGCACGCTGACGGCTGCATAACGCTGCCAACATAATGCCATATCAATGAAAAAGCCGCCTGTTGGCGGCTTTTTCATGTGCAGTATCAAGGGGCGTTCTGCAGAGCGCGCTTCCTAGAAGAGGAAGGCACGCAGCATGTGCAGCAGGCCGGTTCCGGAGGTCTGCGGTGCAGGCTGTTCCGTTTGTTCTCCGGCGGGCAGCGGAAGTGTACTGGCTATTTCTTCACGGAATTTCGCGAAGGCTTCTTCCAACTTCTGCTGCTGTCTTTCCCTCTTGCGGGCTGCTTTTTCCTGCTGGCGAGACAGCTTTTCCATTTGCTTCAAATGGTGCTGCACCAGATGGTCAACTGAGTACATGGCTCTCTCCGACGTGGCTTTCTGGCTGTGCCAGGATTTATCCCCCCACGCTAGAGCCTTGGGGAACAGTTCCCGAAACTGTCCGTCAAGGTGGAGGTACCTTATGCGCCAATCACTGCACACTGTCAATACGGGGCGGGAGTGCCGAAGGCGGGCCAAGGCGCATGGTCAGTAGCTTTTCGGAGCAAATGGCAGAAACCTGTAGGGCAAAAAAAACGGGCGCCGGAGCGCCCGTTTGAATGGCATTTCAGAGAAGCTTAGCGACGGCCGCCGCGGTCACCGCCGCGTCCGCCACGATCGCCACCACGATCACCGCTGCGACCGCCACGGTCGCCGCTACGGCCTCCACGGTCACCGCGATCGCCGCGGTCACCACGGGGAGCACCGCCGCGGGGGCGTGCAGTGTCTTCGGGGTTCCAGGGGGTACCCTGAGCTTCCAGCAGAACAGCCTTGCGGCTTGCGCGGATGCGTCCGTCGTTGATTTCGATGACCTTGACCTTCATGTCTTCGCCAAGGGCGCAGATGTCTTCGGTCTTTTCAACGCGGGCGATATCCAGCTGGGAAATGTGCACAAGGGCTTCCAGGTTGGGCAGGATTTCGACGATGGCGCCGATTTCGAGCATCTTCTTTACCTTGCCCATGTAGTCCTTGCCCACTTCGGCGCGCTGGTCGTAGTACTGGACCATTTCGCGGGCCTGTTCCAGCGCTTCAAGGGTGGGGGCGAAGATGGTGACCTTGCCGCTGTCCTCGATATCGATGGAAGCGCCGGTGGCGCTGGTGATGGCCTTGATGTTCTTGCCGCCGGGGCCGATGATCACGCGGATGACTTCGGGATTCACTTCCAGAACGTCAATCTGCGGTGCGTAATCGGACAGCTTGGGACGGGAAGCGGGCAGTACCTTGGCCATTTCTTCCAGAATGTGCAGGCGGGCAACGCGGGCCTGTTCAAGGGCGCGGGCCATGACATCGGAAGGAATGCCGGAGATCTTGATGTCCATCTGAACGGCGGTAACGCCTTCTGCGGTACCGGCGATCTTGAAGTCCATGTCGCCGAGGGCGTCTTCATCACCAAGAATGTCGGTCAGCACGAGGTAGTCGTCGCCTTCCTTGATAAGACCCATGGCGATACCGGCAACCGGTGCGGAGATCGGCACGCCTGCGTCCATGAGGGACAGGCAGCCGCCGCATACTGCAGCCATGGAGGAGGAACCGTTGGATTCCATGGTTTCCGACACAACACGCAGGGTGAAGGGGAAATCGTTGCTGGAAGGAGTAACGGGGCGCAGAGCCTTTTCTGCCAGTGCGCCATGGCCGATTTCGCGGCGGGAAACGCGCACGGGCTTGACTTCGCCCACGCAGTAGGGAGCAAAGTTGTAGTGCAGCATGAAGCGCTTGGTCATATCGCCGGTCAGCGAATCCATGCGCTGTTCGTCAGTCGAGCTGCCGAGGGTTGCCACAACCATGGACTTGGTTTCGCCGCGTGCGAACAGGGCGGAACCGTGGGTACGGGGCAGCAGGCCGGCTTCGATCTTGATGGGACGCACGGTGGTTACGTCGCGGCCGTCGATGCGCAGGCCTTCCTTGTGGATGCGTGCACGGACGATCTTCTTTTCCAGAGCGGAAAGCATATCAGAAACTTCGGCGAGGGGAGTGGGATCTTCCACGTACTGGGGATCTTCCGCCAGCGTAGCCAGAACCTTTTCCTTGATTGCCTTGCGTGCATCCTTGCGGGCCATCTTTTCAGGAATCTGCAGGGCGACTTCAAGTTCGGCCTTGGAAAGTGCGGTTACCTTTTCGAGCAGTTCGGTGTTAGGCACCGGAACTTCAAAGGACTGCTTTTCCTTGCCGAGCATGGCGCGCAGTTCTTCCTGTGCGTCCAGCAGGGGGGTGATTTCCTTGTGAGCCCATTCCAGAGCCTCGGCAACCACTGCGTCGGGCACGAACTTGGCTTCGCCTTCCACCATAACCACGGCGTCGCGCGAAGCGGCGAACACGAGGTTCAGGTCGGCTTCAGCCATTTCGGGGATGGTGGGGTTCAGCACGAATGCGCCGTTGATGCGGCACACGCGGGCACCGGCAACGGGACCGTTAAAGGGAATGGAGGACATGGTGAGAGCGGCGGATGCGCCGGTCAGGGCCAGAACGTCGGATTCTTCCTTCTGGTCGGAAGAAATGACGTTGGCAAGCACCTGTACTTCATCACGGTAGCCCTTGGGGAACATGGGACGGATGGGACGGTCGATAACGCGTGCGCACAGGGTTTCGCGTTCGCTGGGACGACCGATTTCACGGCGGAAGAAGGAACCGGGGATGCGGCCTGCGGCGTACATCTTCTCGGTGTATTCCACGGTGAGGGGGAAGAAGCCCATATCGCGTACGAGAGGCTGGGAGCAGGCGGTTACGAGCACTACGGTGCCGCCGCACTGAATCCAGATGGAGCCGTCAGCCTGATTTGCAAGGCGACCGGTCTCGAAGGTGATTTCTTTTCCGCCGACGGTCTTTACGATGCGTTTGGCGTCGAAAATGTTTTCCATAACTGTGAATCCTTTCTTCTTTTGCGCAAAGGGGATTCCGGGGAGAAAACCTTTCCATGGACTCTGCCATGGACAAGGGCAAGGTACTCTTCCCGGACCCCCCTTTCACGCGACTGCGTATGTACGGCCGCTATGGCCGTGTGAAGTTAAACGGGGAACCCCGTACGGGGTTCCCCGCAGAAAGCCTACTTCCGGAGGCCGAGCTTTTTGATCAGTTCGCGGTAGCGCTGAACGTCCTTGCTTGCAAGGTACTTCAGCAGCTTGCGGCGCTGGCCGACCAGCTTCAGCAAGCCGGTACGGGAGTGGAAGTCTTTCTTGTGATCCTTGAAGTGATCAGTAAGGTACAGGATGCGTGCGGTCAGCAGCGCGATCTGTACTTCAGGGGAACCGGTATCGCCTTCGTGCTGGGCGTGTTCCTCAATAATGGCCTTCTTCTGTTCAGGCGTCATTACCACAGCAATATCCTCCGAATGTTAGGATTGTTACTGCCACAATCCGCGAACGATGGTCCAGGCGGGCTGCCGTTGCACTATCTGCGTCTCGGCAAGCGCCAGAGGAGTGTGGTCCGGTCCGAGAAGCATTGCGGAAATCCCTACGGCAAAGGGCATATTGGCAATGGTTTCCGGATTGTAGGGAACCGACATCCCGTTTCGCACATTCTTTGCCATTTCTTCGTCAAGGACGATCTTGGGCCATTCCGGCAGGGCTTTTTCCAGCGGGATGACCTTTTCGGGCAGGGTGTGCGGCGCTTCGAGTATCGCGTCTAGCGTGTGTGCCTCGTCCATCGAGAACGGGTGGCTATATTCCCGGATGAGCTCTGTAAGCACCGCCCCGCACCGCAATCGCAACCCCAGGCTGTGGGCCAGGGATCGAATGTAGGTACCGGAGGTGCAACGCACCCGGAATCGCACATACGGCAGTTCAAACGACAGAACTTCCGCATGCGAAATATTGATGGTCTTTGTCTTGACCGGAGTCTCCTTCCCCTGTCGCGCCAGCTTGTAGAGCGCCTGCCCGTTGTGCTTGGCAGCAGAGTAGGAGGGAACTTCCTGTTCGCTTTCGCCGAGCCAGTTGCCCACTTCAGTGAGCACGTCTGCTTCGGTGATATGGTCCCACGGGGCGGTGGCAACTATTTCGCCTTCCGCATCCCAGGTATCAGTGGTCTCGCCCAGTTTGATGGTGCCGGAGTAAACCTTGGCGCCACCGGACATCAGATGGCCGGACAGTTTGGTGCCCTGTCCCAGCAATACGATAAGCACACCCTGAGCCATGGGGTCCAGGGTGCCGGCGTGACCTATTTTCTTTTGTCCCAGTCGTTTAATCTTGCCTATGCAGGTACCCGAAGAGGGCCCCTTGGGCTTGTAAACGACCAGCACACCATCCTGCTGTGCTGGATATTGCTCTGACATATACTTAAGCCTGTTTTCCGTCCAGTGCCAACTTCTCGGCAAGGATGGCGATAACTGCTTCCACGGCTTTCGGCATGGGCATGTTCAATGTTGCTCCGGCGGCGTTTCTGTGTCCGCCTCCGCCGAATATGGCTGCCACTTCCTGCACGTTCAACACGCCGTGTGTGCGAAGGCTTATCTTGCATTTGTCGGGTCCGAGATCACGCAGGGTCATGGCGACCTTGACGCCGTAAATGCGGCGCAGGAAATTCACGATTCCTTCGGAATCTTCCATGGTGGTTCCGGTCTCTGTAAAGAGGGAATCCGGCAATGTCATGTATGCCACTTGATCGTCAAGGGCGAGGTGAACATTATCAAAGAGCCTGCCCCACAGGTGGATGCGGTTAAGCGACCATGTCGCCTCGGAGCGCGCGGTAAAGGATTCGAGGTCGAGTCCCCTGCGCAGCACCTCAGCTGCAATTTCAAGGGTGCGGGGCGTGGTGTTGCCGTAGGTGAAATTTCCGGTATCCGAGCCGATGGCAAGATAGATGGCTTCGCCGAGCGGGCCGGTGAGCATGATGGCAAGCCGGTCAGCAAGTATGGCGAGCATTTCGCCAACGGCTGCGAACTCGGGATCAATCCAGTTCACATCGGCAAATTCGGGAGTGCGCAGATGATGGTCCATGCAGATGCTGGGTACGCCCTGCATGAAACGCTGCATGGCTTCTCCGGCGCGCTCTGCCGAACCGGAATCAAGCACGATGATACGGCGGGGGGCAAAGGGCAGGTCGCCAAGATCGGTATAAACCTCGCAGGGAAATTCGAGCCAGTTCAGATAGCGGGGTACGCCGGATTCATTGTAGGCGGCCACTCTTTTCCCCATGCGGGAAAGCAGCCACGAGAGCGCGCTCATGGAGCCGATGGCGTCGCCGTCGGGATTCACATGGGCTGTGACGAGAAAGTCGTCTTCTTCCTTGAGTATCTGGGCAATATTGGCAATAACTTCCTGCATATACCTGCACCTGCGGCTATTCTACACCGAAAAATTCCATGTCGCTGTAAACCATTTCCTCGGAACAGGCAGCTTCCATCATGCTCAGGCATTTGGTGAGCCTGCTCTGAAGATGCCGCTCGCTGTTGCTGACTGAAACAATCTTCAACTTCAGACGGCTCAGGGAGTCCTCGGAACCCACTTCGGCAATGGAAACATTGAACTGGTTGCGCACTTTCTGCTTCAGGCTGTTGGCTATGCGTCTCTTTCCCTTGAGGGAATCATTGCCGTGCAGCCAATATTCCACGGAAAGAACGCCTATTACCATTATAGAGCCTGCTCTGGTATGTGCGGTTGTGTTCCGGCGGATAACGTCGGGAAAATCCGGAGCCGGACACAGGGTCCGGCTCCGGTTGATGTGCTTTAGAGAGTGGCGGCTTCTTCGACAGTGTCGAAGGCTTCGATGGCGTCGCCAGTCTTGATGTCATTGAAGTTCTCAAGACCGATACCGCATTCGTAGCCCTTGGCCACTTCCTTCATGTCGTCCTTGAACCGTCGCAGGGACGAGATCTTGCCGGTGTAGATAACCACACCGTTGCGCAGCAGGCGTACGCCGGCGTTGCGCAGGATCTTGCCGTCTTCCACGATACAGCCGGCGATGATGCCGACCTTGGGAACGCTGAAGGTTTCGCGCACTTCGGCCTGACCGAGGTACACTTCCTTGACCACCGGGGCGAGCATGCCCGCCATGGCGGCTTTGATCTCTTCAACGAGCTTGTAGATAATGTCGTAGAAGCGGATGTCCACACCTTCACGGTCTGCAACTTCCTTCACCTTGACGGTGGGGCGGACGTTGAAGCCGATGATGACGGCGTCGGACGCGGATGCCAGCAGGATGTCGGATTCCGTGATGGAACCGGCGCCGCTGTGGATGACATCCACCTTGACCTTCTCGGTTGCCTGCTTGCGCAGTGCCTCGATGATGGCTTCCACGGAACCCTGCACGTCGGCCTTGAGGATGACATTGAGGGTCTGAGCTTCCTGCGCGTCGGGACGACGGGACAGGAAGGTTTCCAGCGTTACCTTGGATTCGCGGGCAAGGGTGCGCTCGCGAGTCTTTACGGCGCGCTGTTCCGCAATGCGGCGTGCGACCTTTTCATCTTCCAGAGCCACGAACTCTTCACCGGCTTCCGGCACACCGTCAAAGCCCTGCACTTCCACAGGAGTGGAAGGACCGGCAGAGGTGACCTTCTTGCCCTGATCGTCGAACATGGCGCGTACACGGCCGGAGAAGGAACCGCAGACGAACACGTCGCCCTGCTTGAGGGTACCTTCCTGCACGAGTACGGTAGCCACGGCGCCGCGACCCTTGTCGAGCTTGGCTTCCACGATGTGGCCGCGTGCAAGCTTGTCGGGGTTGGCGCGCAGTTCGAGAATTTCGGACTGCAGTGCCAGCAGTTCGAGCAGATCGTCGAGGCCTTCGCGAGTCTTCGCGGAAACCTTGGCGAAAATGGTATCGCCGCCCCAATCTTCAGCCACGAGGCCCTGTTCGGAGAGCTCGCGCATAACGCGTTCGGGGTTGGCGCTTTCCTTGTCGATCTTGTTCACGGCAACCACGATCGGCACTTCAGCTGCCTTGGCGTGGCTGATAGCTTCACGGGTCTGCTCCATCACGCCGTCGTCGGCTGCAACCACGAGAATGACGATGTCCGTCACCTTGGCACCGCGGGCACGCATGGCGGTAAACGCTTCGTGGCCGGGGGTGTCGAGGAAGCACAGTTCGCCGCGCTTGGTGGTCACATGGTATGCACCGATGTGCTGCGTGATGCCGCCTGCTTCACCGGAAGTGATGGTGGACTTGCGGATGGCGTCGAGCAGCGAGGTTTTACCATGGTCAACGTGACCCATGATGGTAACAACGGGCGGACGGGGGCGCAGGTTCTCTTCGGTATCAGCGTCCTGTGCACGGGGCAGCAGGAGTTCCTGTTCGGAGAAGCCCACCTTTTCCACTTCGTAGTCGAATTCGGCGCATACGAGGGTTGCGGTTTCAATATCAAGGGACTGGTTGATGGTGGCGAAAACGCCGAGCTGCATCAGAACCTTGATGACCTCGGAACCCTTCACGCCCATCTGGTGGGCCATGTCGGATACGCGAATGGCTTCATCAACCTTGATCTTGCGCTTTGCAGCCTTCAGGGGCTGGGTGGAACCGGACATATCCTTGCGCTTGCCGCGCTTGGGCTTGCGACCGCGTACCCACTCATCGGACCCGCCCATGGCCTGATCCTTGATGCCCTTCTTGGCGCCGCGGGTACCCTTCTTGCCGAAGTCTTCGCCGCCATCGGTGCGCGTGCCGAAATCGACAGTGCGCTTCGCCTTGGCGTGACGCTTGCGGGATTCGTCCGTACCGGGAGTAGGAATGTCGGTTGCGGGGCGCTGGAATCCGCCGCCGGGACGGGGAGCACCACCACCAGCAGGCCGCTGACCTGCGGGACGCTGAGGACCGCGGGCGTCCTTGTCGTCACGGTTGTCGGGACGCGGAGCACCGCCGGGACGGGGAGCGCCACCGGGACGGAACTGGCCGTCAGGACGGGGAGCGCCGCCGGGGCGGAACTGGCCGTCACGCGGTCCACGATACCCACCACGATCTCCACCGCGATTGTCGCCGCCACGGTTGTCGCCGCCGGGGCGGTTGCCGGGACGGTTGTCGAACGTACGTTCAACACGTTCCGTGCGTTCTGCCGGGGGCTGCGGTTTTGCCGCTTCGGGATCGGGCAGGGAGATGATGCGTACCTGAGGCGCTGTAAATTCTTCACGCTTCTTCGGCTTCTTCTTTTTCTTTCTGCGCGCAGCTTCGTCGTCACCGTCTGCATCGTCTGCACCTGCGGGGCGCACTTCAGCATCGGGCTTGACCTGAGCGGGTGCGGCGGGACGTGCAGCCGGAGCGGATGCGGCCTTTTCAGGCTGCGCCTGCTCGGCGGCTTTGGTCTCCACGGGCTCTGCAGCTGCGGAACGCTCGGCGGGAGCGGTTGCCGCCCGTGCCGGTGCGGACTGCTGGGGGGCTTCAGCGGTCCCATCGCTTGCGGGCTTGATAATGCGGACCGAAGGCGTTTCAGGAGCCTTGGGTGCTGCCGCGTCCGCAGGTTTGATGATGCGTGCCTTGGGTGCATCCGCCATGGGGGCGGAGGCAGCTTCGGGACGCACTATGCGGGCCGGAGTGTCAGCAGGCTTTGGGGTGCGCGCGGGTCTGGAGCCACCCTGTTCGGTGCTCTGACGACGACGCACGATAACGCCGGAAGCGGTTTCCTTACGCAGCACTTCACGCTGCGAAGGTCCGTTCTTGGCGCGGTCCTTGATGCGCGGAATGTCTTCCGTGTTCAGTGCGCTCATGGCACTCTTGGCAGGAATGCCGAGTTCCCTGAGCATAGTCATGAGATCCTTGACGGATACGCCAAGATCAGCGGATAAATCTTTTACTTTAGTCTTTTCGTCACTCATACTTTCTAACCCCCTTTACTTCCGCCGAACCTTGAATCGCGCCAGTCTTTGTGCGCACTCAGGATTGCTGCAGATGTAATAACCCCGGCCCGGGAGCACCTGCTTCTCATCGAAGACAAGTGCTGTATCATTATTCCCCGCCGAGGGGCAGACGTATCGCAGAAGCTCGCCCTTGGCGTGTTTGCTTCTGCATATTACGCACATGCGCGTAGGCGCATGTGCTTTCCGGATAGTATCAGCCATCCGGTCTTATTCCGTTTCCTCTCCGTCCACGTTACCTTCCGGCGCAACCTCTTCTTCCTCGGCATGAGCAGGGTGCTCATCGCTCGTGTCTCCGACGGCGGAAGACAGGAAGTTGATCGCGGTCCGCAGGTCCGAGATCTTGGAGGCGGTAAGGCCCGGCACGCTTTCCAATTCTTCATCGGTAGCGTTGCGCAGGCTTTCAATGGTCTGGAAGCCGGCTTCAACAAACACTTCCAGCGGCACTTCAGCCACGCTGGCAAGCTGTTCAAGACCCTTGCCGATGGCATTGGCCTCATTATAGCGGCTTTCAGTAAAGATATCTATTTTCCAGCCCAGAAGCTTGGAAGCAAGCTTCACGTTCTGGCCCTTGCGGCCGATCGCGTTGGTGAGCTGATCGTCCGGCACCACCACTTCCAGCATGTTCTCATCCTCATCAACGATGATGCGGCTGATGGTTGCCGGAGACAGGGCGTTGCGGGCGTACGTTGCCACGTCAGCGCTCCACACGACGATGTCGATGCGTTCGCCGCGCAGTTCCTGAACGATGTTCTGGATGCGCGAACCGCGGATACCGACACATGCGCCCACCGGATCTACATCACGGTCACGGGACATGACAGCGGCCTTGGCGCGGCTGCCGGGATCGCGGGCAACGTTCATGATGACCACAGTGTTGTCGTCCACTTCAGGCACTTCGCGCTTGAACAGGGCAGACATGTAGTCGGGGTGCGAGCGGGAGACGATGACCTGCGGGCCCCGTCCTTCCTTGCGCACTTCGATAATCAGGGCCTGAACGCGGTCGCCGCGCTTGTAGTGTTCGCGGGGGATCTGCTCGTCCTTGGGAAGCAGGGCTTCCGTGCGGCCGAGGTTGATGATCCAACCGGACTTGTCGCGACGCTGCACAATGCCGCTGATGATATCGCCGAGGCGATCTTTGAATTCGTCATAGATGATTTCCTGCTCAGCATCACGCATGCGCTGGATAATCACCTGCTTGGCGGACTGGGCAGCGATGCGGCCCAGGTCTTCCACTTTGAGGCGGAAGCCCATTTCGTCGTCAAGCTGTACGGAGGGGTCGTGCTCCCGGGCTTCTTCGAGAGAAATCTGGGTTACCTCGTTCTCGACTTCCTTGGTCACGATCTTGAACTGGAAAACCTCGATCTCGCCGGTTTCCTCGTTGAAGCTCACTTCCACGTCCAGATCATCGCCAAACTTGCGTACCACAGAGGTGCGTACCGCTTCTTCCAGCGTATCGATCAGCATTTCACGATCAAGACCTCTGTCTTTGCTGATCTGGTCAATGGCTTTTTTGAGTTCCATGCTCATATGTTCTGTCCTCCGACTCGCTCCTGAGCACCGTCAGGCTGCGTGCTAGCGCTTCTTCTTGCCATTGCTCGTGTCCGGGAACACGTGGACCAGGTGCGCTTTCTTGATATCGTTCCAGTGTACGGTGAGTACACCCTCTTCTTCGGGGAGTGAGAGCGTAACGTCTTCGCCGTTTACGCCCTGCAGGGTGCCCGGGAATTTGCGCCGACCGGAAAATTCGCCGTGCGGTTCACGCAGCACGACAACCACGGGGCTGCCGACATAGGCGGCCATCTGCGCAGCTGAGAAGAAGGGGCGCTCAAGGCCGGGAGAAGAGACTTCCAATATATATGCACCGGAAATTATATCCTCTACCTCAAGAGCCAGACCGGTGTGACGGGAAATATCCGCACACTGGTCTATGTTCACGCCTTCGGGGCCTTCCACGTAGATGCGCACCACGAGTCTGGGGCCTGCTCCGAGTTCGAGCCCCCACAGGGTGAGGTTCATGGATTCCACAATCGGTTCAACGATTGCGAGGATTCGTGAATGCCTAGTGCTGCCACTCATGCTGCGATGTCCTTATACCTTGTTCGGCCAGGGGCCGCATGCCGTTGTCCGCGCATGCCGGTCCCTTGTGAATCTTAAAAAAAAATTGTGCTTCCCGAAGCTGGGGCAATAAAAAAAGGGGGCCCACACGGCCACCCCGGTCATTGCCGCCATGCGGCTACAGGATGTCTCGGCATAACTCGCTGAAAACGCGGACGTTTGTCAGAAAGTTGTCGGGGATGAATACACCACCCAACGCTGCCGAATCGATTTTTAATAACCTCTTCAGGTGGCTCTGTCAAGCGGTGCGGCTCTGCGTGAGCCTTCTGTTGCAATACTTTCAGGATGTTTCAGGAACCGTTATGCGCGGGGCGGAACGGAGTCGGGCTGGTTTTTCGGACAAAGGGATGTGTCGCGGATGAGATCTGCAAGTGTAAAGGTGTTCAGCTTGTTGTACATGGCCTTTGCACCTTCTTCCCATATGGTACGGGTAAGACACACGTGCATGCGCGGACAGCAGTTCTGTCGTTCGTCGCAGTCGTAGCAGGGGGCGGTTTTCTCAAGCGAGTGAGCCACATCGCCTATGGGAATGTCCTTGGGATCTTTGGCCAGCACGTAGCCCCCGTGCGCACCCAGACGGCTCTTGATGTAGCCGTCCTTTTTGAGGACGCGCATGAGTTTTTCCAGATACTTCAGGGAAATTTCCTGCCGCAAGGCAATATCCTTGATGGAAACCGGGCCATCTTCCTGATTCATTGCTATGTCGAGCAGCATTCTGGTGCCGTAGCGGCTTCTTGTGGTCAACTTCATGCTAAGTCGGTTTTTGCTATCCTGTAGAAGTCCGGCAGGGCCGAAGCCCTGCCGGTGTGGTTATCCGGGAAAAGTATCGCGAATTATCCCGATGAGCTTCTCGGGGTCGAACGGCTTGTTCACGGTTGCAACCGCGTTGGGAATGGCATGGTGCAGTCCGGGCAGTCCGCAGATGAGAATGAACGGAGTCTGCGACATGCCGTTCAGTGCCACCATATCCTTATAAAGCAGGGGGCCTGCTTCTCCGGGCATTTCCATGTCCAGTGTTATCAGGTCGGGCGGTTGTGCCGCTGCGTGGCGCACGGCCTGTTCGCGGCTGACCGCTCCTGTTGCTTCGTACCCTTGAGCCGTCAGGATGTTCACGAGATATTCGACGATGTTCTGGTCATCATCGACAACCATGATGCGTAAAGCCATGACGGTCGCTCCTGTTTGCACTGCGTGACAGACGAAGGGGCGCTGCCCTGCGGGCAGGAAATGCGCGGGGAGGCATGTGCCTCCCCGCGTCAGGCTCTATTCGTCTTCGTCTTCCTGCAGCTTCAGGTGATCGGGAATGATCGCCATCTTCAGGATCAGCGGCTTAAGGAAGGTCCAGCGGATGCCGATTTCAAACTCTTCCTCAAGGTCGCGGATGGCGTCCCAGCAGTTGTGGCAGGGAGCCACAACCAGCTTGCAGCCGGTAGCGAGGATCTGGTCGCGCTTGGTCTTCAGCGCTTCGTTACGCTGATGACGGTATTTGCCGATACCGTTGAAGCCGCCGCCGCCACCGCAGCAGTAGTTGTGCTCGCGGTTGGGGGCCATTTCACGGAAGTCTTCGGCAATGTAACTCATGATCTCGCGGGTAATGTTCGCAAGGCCGTGGTTACGCACGTAGTTGCAGGAGTCCTGAAGGGTGACAGGCTCCTTGATCTTCTTGGTCGGGTCGATCTTGATCTTGCCCGTGCGCAGCGCCTCTGCGAGCCATTCCACGTAGTGGATGTAGGGTGCGGGCGTAAGGCCATCTTCACGTCCGGCCCAGTAGGGGCCTTCAATGACGGTGGCACGGTGCGCATGGCCGCATTCGGTACCCACGACGCGCTTGGGGCGCAGGCGTTCGATGGCGGCGTAGACGGTTTCCACCTGCTTCTTGCAGGCAGCCCAGTCACCGGCGAACATGGCAAGAGAGGTCTGTTCCCAGCCGGTGCTCGGCACGGTCCAGTTCTCACCCGCAAGGTGGAAGAGGATTGCCGCTTCCGCAAGGTCTTCCGGATAGTGCTTGGGTTCGCGGGCATTCAGGGTGTACATGATGTCCGCATCTTCCTTGTCTACCGGAATTTCCAGGCCGGGCCATTCTTCGCCGTATTCGTCGGCCATCCATTCGCAGGTATCCACCCAATCTTCTTCGGTCACGTCCATCTGGGCGTTGTACACGCGGTGCATGCCGGAGCCGATCTTCATTTCCCACGGTACAAAACCCTGAGAGTAGAGAAGGCCGCGCAGGTAGCTGAACATGACGCCCATGTCGATGCCGTGGGGGCAGTACATGCCGCAACGGTTGCAGCAGGTGCACTGGGACCATGCAACGTCCACGCAGTGACGCATGAACTCGTTGCTCACATCGCCCTTTTTCTTGACGATTTCGCCAAGGGTGGACTGGATCTTATATGCCGGAACCTGCTTGGGATCACGATCGCTTACGCGATACAGGAAGCAGGAGTCGGCGCACATGCCGCAGTGGGCACAGATTTCGAGCCAGGTGCGGATGCGCGATTTGCAGGTTTTTTCAAGGGTCGCAGCCAGCGCGGGAACATCCACGTCCAGCTTCTTCATTTCCTCGTAGTACTGCGCGCCGCCCTTGTCGCCAAGAAGGGCCTTGAGGTCTTCTTCGGTGTTGACGGGGCGCTTATTGCAGAAAATACCTTCAGGCATTGGTTACTCCTAGAGGCTCGCTGTTACCAGGGGAAGGCGTAGTTCCGCTTCATGCCGCCGCGCTTGATGCTGTAGTCCATGCCCAGCTGACCGCGGGACATGAAGAAGAGCACGATGTGCGAGAGCTTGGTGAAGGGAGCGATGATGAGCAGCAGTTCGCCGGTAAGGATGTGGGCAGTGATCCAGAAATCATAGGTGCCCCAGTGCATACGGGCGACAAAGCCGGTCACGAACGGTGCCACGGAAACAGCCAGAATGAACCAGTCATAAGGCGTGGTGAGAATGCGCACCTCGGTCAGGGCGATGCGGCGCAGGGCCAGCATTACGCCGCCGATGATGGCGAGCACGGTCAGCACGTCTGCAACGATGGAAGGCAGCGCGGGCAGGCTGAAGCCGATAGCCTCTTCCAGCAGGACCTGGTGGCCCAGAAGGAACAGGGGAACCAGCACACCGCCGATGTGGAACAGGAAGAACGCGACAGCCATGAAGGGCTGGTCGCGCCAGCTGTACGTGCCACCGGGAATAAGCCAGCGGCGGATGGAGTGCAGGGCACCCTTGATACCGAGGGCCATATGGGGCTTGTAGGCAACGCGGTCGAGCTGCCAGTTCAGGCCCCTTACATACATGACGGCACGAAACGCGAGTCCCACGAAGAATACCGCGAGGGATATCAGCAGCATCGGTCCGGTAAGGAATCCAATCATTGTCTTCTCCTTGTCTTGCTAATGCGTGCTACGCGCAAGCTAGTACTTCCGGATCTTCTCGTCTCTGCCGGTGATGAACAGCCAGTAGCCGACAAAGCTGACCAGCGCCAGGCCCATCAGAATATAGACGATGGACTTGGTATGCAGCATGAAGTCGTGGAGGGTGTAGAAAATGTGTTCCATTGTTCTTTCTCCTTTGGCCTAGTGGGCGTCCTTGTACTCAGGATGCTCGTACAGAACAGGCATCTTGGTAGCAATGAACCGGTAGGTGGTGACGATCAGGGTTACAACGAAGATGGAGATGCCCACTTCCATCCAGCTGGGGAAGTAGCGCTCAGCAGCGGGAAGCTGCCAGTTGAAGGCAATCATGCTCACGTTGAAACGGTTGATCACGATACCGAGCACGCCGAAGACAGAGGCGATGCGCACGAGCTTGAGGTTCTTTTCACGTACGCCGAGGGCGTAGAGGAAAGAGGGCAGTGCGACAAAACCGAACATTTCGACGAGGAACCATGCACCGTAACCGGTGGCAAGGTACTGCCAGTCGTTGTCCATGGTGATGTCGAACACCTTGATGAAGAAGTAGCCCAGCAGGATGAAGGAGGCGGCCTTGGCCATGCCGAAAGCTACGCCGTCGGCTTCCTTCAGGTGGGTTTCGTCCATCTTGTCGTGCATGCCCTTGTGTGCCAGCGTTCCTTCAAAGATGACCATGGAAGCACCTGCCACCATGGAAGACATGAAGAAGAACACGGGCAGGAAGCTGGAATACCACAGCGGGTGCAGCTTGCCGGGGGCGATGAGGAAGAGCGCGCCGAGCGAGCTCTGGTGCATGGTGGAAAGAACCACGCCGAGAATGGTCAGGGGCAGAGTCAGCCTGATCACGAAGTTACGGATCTTGCGGAAGCCCAGCCATTCCAGAGCGGCGGGAGACCATTCCACGAACAACACGGTCACGTACGTGGCAACGCACAGACCCACTTCGAACAGAAGCGAGGTGGTACCCTGCGAGTATACCAGCGGATAAGGCAGGCGCCACGGATGACCAAGGTCGTACATCAGGGCTACAACAACGAAGAAGTAGCCGAGGAAGGCCGTGGTAATGGCGGGACGCACTGCGGAATGATAGCGCTTGAGCCCGAAAAGGTAGCAGGATGCGGAGGTTACGTACCCGCCGGCGGCGAGTGCTACGCCGCACATGAGGTCAAACCCGATCCAGATGCCCCAGGGGTTGTTGTCGTCAAGATTGGTGACAGCACCGATCCCTTTGTAGAAGCGCAGGAACGTAAGCACCAGACCGCCGGCAAGGATGAAGGCGGTAAGAACGTTGCCCGGCGTCCAGAATGATTTCTGGTTATTGCTCATTTATGCTTCCTCCTCCGGGGAATTCCCGGCGTCGGTGTCTTCTGCTTCGGCAGGAGCCTGCATGGCGGCGAGCTTTTCGTCGAAAGACTGCTGGGCTTCGGCAACGGCCTTCTTCACCTCGCGGTCAACAGCGGCAGCCTTGTCCTTGGCAGCCTTGTCCAGCGCGGTCTTCATGGCGTTGTCTGCATCGGCCTTGGTCTTGTCGATGGCTTCGCGAACTGCGTCGGCCTGTTCTTCCGCAGCGATCTTTTCCTTACGCTTGCTGATGCCGTAGGCACCTGCCAGCAGTACGGGCCAGATACCCACAACCATGGGAACCGCACCCAGTGCGCCGGAGGTAAGCTCGGGCGCGGAGGTCTTGCCCACTACGGGCATGCCCAGCTCGGTGTGCGGCACGGCAGACAGGTACAGCCAGCTGGTGCCGCCTGCTTCCTTTTCGCCGTAGATGTGGTTCTCGTAGCGCTCGGGGTACTTGCGGATGCGGTCACGGGCAATGGCGAGAAGGTCCTCGCGTCTGCCGAAGGTGAGCGCTTCCTTGGGGCACTTTTCAACGCAGCCGGGCAGCTTGCCTTCCTGAATACGGGGATGGCACATGGTGCACTTCTGCACCAGCGGATCCAGCGGATCATCGTATTCGAAGGTGGGCACGCCGAAGGGACATGCGACCATGCAGTAGCGGCAGCCGACACACAGGTCGCCGTTGTAGGTAACGGAACCGTCAGGATTCTTGGTGAACGCCTTGACGAAGCAGGCGGACGCACAAGCGGGTTCCTGACAGTGGTTACACTGCTGCTTGCGGAAGATGGGATGATCAAGACCGGCGGTGTTGTACTTGTTCACAACGGTGTAGGTCTTGGCATCGGTTCTGCGCTTGGTGTCCAGCACGGTCAGGTCGTCATAGGCGACCTCGGGCTTGGGCAGATTGTTCACCTCTGCACAGGCCTGCTCGCATTTGCGGCAGCCGATGCAGCGGGTGCTGTCATGCAGGACGCCCATGGCGTCCGGATAACCGTTGAAGGTGTGGGTTCCTGCGGCCTTGACCTTGGTTGCGCCCATGGCAGAGGCAAGACCGGCACCACCCAACAGGCTCAGGAATTTTCTGCGATCCATAACTGATCCTCCCGGGTCCTAGTTAGTGCGCTCGGCGTGACATTCCTTGCACGCCGTGGCCTTGGGCTTTTCAAGCTTCATGGCTGCGTGGCAGCCCATGCACTGCTGATGGTATGCAGCCTTCAGGCCGGGGCGGTCGCCCTTGTCGGCTTCGAAAGGCTTGCCGTGGCAGCTCTGACACTTGGGCGGCGTCTTGCTGACGGGGCTGTTATGATGGCAGCCCTGGCAGAAGGTGCCGGGATCGGTGTGGAAGCTTGCAGCCATCTTGTTGCCGGCCACTGCTGCGATCATGGTCTTCACGATCTTGCGGTGGGGCATCTTGGAAGGCTCGTACTTGTCGGCAATGGCGCCGATTTCAACGAACTCGGGAATGTCCTCGTCGCCGTAGACAGGCATGGTGGTCGGGCGTGCGCTCACAAGAGCGGATGCTGCGGCCAGCTTCTGATCCTTGTCCATGGCAGCCAGTTCATCACCCTTGGGAGCGTTCTTCTCGTGGCAGGTAGCACAGGACTGCTCGGAAGGAGCGGCCTTGGGCATCAGGCTGTGGCAGCCGGCACAGGAAGGATCGGTCTTGGCGGTGTTATGGCAGCCCACGCAGGAAGTCTTGCTCTTGACGGCGTGCATTGCCTGTTCCAGCTGAACGAAATTGCCTTCTTTCTTGCCTGCCACGGTGTGGCATTCAGTACAGGAGGCGATCTTTTCATGGTGACAGGTGCGGCAGTTGTCCAGAGAGGCTTCGTGCAGCTTGTGGTTGAAGGCCACTGCGGGCAGCTTTGCCTTCTTCAGGTCGTCAGCAACAACGAGGGTGGCATCAGGCTGGCCGCGTTCGAGACGGGGCACTTCCGTAACCACTTTGTACTGCTTCTGCGCTTCGGCGGTGTGGCAACCTGCACAGGTGACGGGACCGGTATCACCGGTGGTCTTCACGTGGCAGAGCACACAGGATTCGTGAGCGGCAACCTTGAAGGCGGGCTTCATCTTGTCAGCGCCTTCGGCAACGGGAGTAGGCTCGCTCTTATGACAGGCGCGGCAGGAATCTTCGGTATTCTTCTTCCATTCGGCCTTCTTGGTAGCGGGATCATACACGTGGTGGCATGCGCCACAGTTCACATCCTGTCCTGCAACCTTGATGGTCTTGGCGGAAATGTGACGGTAATGCAGGGACTTATCCATTCCCACTTCCTTCCATGCGGAAGCATCTGCGGGATTGGGATTGTGACAGGCGCGGCATTCGCCTTCCTGCGGTCCCGTGTTGTTGCCTGCGGCAGCCTGTTCGGCATGGCAGGCGAAACAGTTAGTGTGATAGAGTTTCTTGAGTTCTTCTGCGCTACCGTCCTCGGTGCGCATGAACTTAAGAGACATTTTACCATCCTGCGTTTTGTGACAAGCGGAGCAATCTTTGTTCAACTTTTTCATTGCTTCCGTATGCAGGTCATGGCGATAGGTAACAGCCGGCAACTCGGTGTTCCCCATTTTCCCGATCACATCGATGGTGACGATGTCAGCATAGCTACCGGCAGAGGATACCTCGGCCTTGGAGCTCCGCGCCTCGTGTCCCCAGACCGAGACGAGTGCTACCGCAACCAGCAGTCCCGCCCATCGCAGCAGTGATCTTCCTTTCATCATAGTGGCAGTCCTTTCGATGAAATTACAAACACGTCCTTCAGACTTCCCTCAGCCGATCGCCCTTCGCTCCGGTTCCCTGCGGAACGGCGGGACAGGTTGTAACCTTGCTGCATAGAAACGTGACAACAAGCTGGCAACTTGCTGTCATAACAGGCTATTCCATGCTGCTCATATCCTTTTGTCTACCTTGCGGGGCAAGCCCTTACAGGGTGGAACAAACCCATACCGTGTAGCGGTAAAAACCTACCATGTTGGTATGAGTTAAATCCTACCCATCAGGTAGGCGAAATGACTATGTGCGTCAAGGACAATTTTAGATTTTGCCGACAAGACTACGCGTGGATAATTGGCTGATTTAATTGGGATCATGATTGGTCAGATGACCAGTCCGGATGCGCCTAACTGTTCAAGAAGCAAGGCGCGGGAAGGGTTATGTACGACTCCGGTAGGAAATGATTCGCACCCGGAGGAAGGTGAAAAAAATCTTGGGGAAAGAGATAAAAAGGAAGGGAAAGGCGGATTAATGCCAGAGAATGTGGCCGAGCACGGTTTCAGCCAGATCCGTGCCGGTAAGATCGCGGATGGTGCGTATGCCGCCGGGGCTGAGCACATTGAATTCAATGACGTAGGGGAAGACAAGGTCGATGCCCGCGAAGGATACCCCCCTCTCCATGAGCCATGTGCCGAGCCGTGCGCACAGGGCAGCTTCATCCGCCGTGAGGGAATATGGTTCGCTGCTGGCCCCCTGCGCCAGATTGGTACGGTGGTCGTGCACGGCCTTGCGTCTGTACTGACCCACCACCTTGCCCGCAGCCATGAGCACGCGCACCTCGCCCTGCCGTATTTCCGGCACATAGCGCTGCAGCAGGCAGTAGCGGCCTTCGCCGTTGCCGGTCATGTTATGCAGAATGGCCCGTGCGTTGGTGTCCGTGCGGGAAATGAGAAACACATCACGGCCGAAGGCTTCCGCCGGGGGTTTGACAATCCATTTCTCGTCCGCAGGCGCATCGGGAGAGGCAACCACGGACCACAGGTAGTCCGCGTCGCATGAGGCGTAGGTTTCCGGATAGCGGAATACATCGCCCATGCCAGCCATGTAGTACTTGCTGTTCAGGTGCATGAGCGCGTCCACGGAATTGGCCACGGGGGTGGTTTCCGCGAGCAGGCGCAGCAGTTGCAGCTTGTCGAGAAAGGCTCCGCGCCTGCCGAAGCTGAGCACTTGCACGTGGTCGAAATCACGCAGCGGCATGTTCTGCGGTTCGGGGGCAATGTGCAGTTCGCCGGATTTCGTCAGCGAGGGCGCGTAGGTATCGCACACCACCATGCCGTTGCGCAGCCCCAGCGTGTCCATGGCCCCGAAACGAGGAGCCAGCCCCATGCGCAGAGCTGCGCGGGCGAATTCAACGCCGTTTTCCGGATCGTCAAAGGGACTGCGGACAAGAAGGCAGATGGTGGTCATGGTTGTATGAAGGTTACCTGTTTATGAGTTAGTCGCTGGATTGTATAGACTATCAGCGCCTTCATGAAGTCTTTTTTATGCTATCGGGTTGCGGTTGATCTGTGCGGGGGGCGCACCTGATGCGCATCCTCGCCAAGACACAATGCTCACATGCTCCGGTTCCCTAAAATTCGGGTACGGAGCAGAAGGCCATCTCTTCTTCCGTTGCCGGATGGCAAAAGCGCAGATAGGCCGCATGCAGATGCAGCATGTCGCCGTCTTCGGCATTGCCGTAGAGAAAATCGCCCACGATGGGGCAGCCCAGCCCGAACTTATGCGCGGCATGAAACCGCAGCTGGTGGGTGCGGCCGGTTATGGGGATGAATTCCACACGCGTGCGGCCCCGTCTGCGTTCCAGCACGCCCCATTCGGTGATGCCGATCTTGCCGTGGATGGGATCATATATCTGATAGGGGCGGTTGAAGATGTCCAGTCGTGTGGGCAGGGTTATTTCGCCGGAATCACCACGCACGTCGCCTTCCAGTACGGCGATGTAGCGCTTGTCCACACGGCGTTTGGCAAACTGGATGGAAAGCTCGCGCTGCGCGAAGGCCGAAATGCCGAATACCAGCAGGCCGGCTGTGGCCTGATCGAGCCGGTGCACAACGGGAATCTCGACACTCTCGGGAAACAGCGCACGCACGCGGTTCATGGCGCAATCCTGCTTGTGCGGTCCCACGCCGGGGACGGAAAGCAGGCCGCCGGGCTTGTTGACCACTACGATATGTTCGTCGCTGTACAGTATTTCCACAGGGTGTCCTTTGCATTCGGGTGCTGTTTCAGGGCAGGGAAGCGGGGTTTATCCGGTTACCGCCCGTTCTTCAAGCCCGCAGAGCATATAGCCGAGAATGGGGTAGCACTTGTCCTGACAGGATGGGTAGAACTCCCCGTGTTGGCGTGCGCCCGAGCGGCTTTCACGCCCCCAGTAGAATTCGGCCAGCCCCAGCGGAGTCATGTTGTGCAGAATGGCATATTGCAGCAGCTTGGGGGCGCAGCAGTCGCCCGTGCCGGTGGGAACACCGCGCCCTGCGGGGAAAATCTCGAACAGCGAGGCCGCCCTGTCCGCCCTGTTGCCGAAGCTGTGCACGCGGTACAATTCGTGGATGGCCCGCATGGAACGCTGCGAAAGGCCCTTGCGCTCGTCAACGAGGGCGGCGCGTTCACGCATGAGCAGGTCGATCCGTGTCGGGGCAGGGGCTTCGTCAACAGACATGGGGCCAGTGCCTGCCGTGACTACAGGGGCTGTAGTGTCGGGGATGCCTTGTGGTGCCTGCTCAGCCGCGTCGCGCTCATCGGCAATGGCCGCATCCAGTTCCCGTATGCGTCTGCCCAGCGCGTTGATGACGGGGTCATCCTTGGCAACCTGCGCGTCAAAGGCCGCAATATCTATGAGCGGCGGAACCCAGCCAGCCACATGCCACACCCGGTTGTACTGGGCGGAAAAAGCGCGCAGCGTGCCATAGCCACCGTCCTGTGTGCGGACAACCAGCACGCCGAACATCTGGCCCCGTGCCACGCCGTGCAGATAGTCCAGCGAGAAATGCGGATCGGCGGCATCGTCCGGTGCCTGCATGTCTATGCGCCCATGCTGCTCAAGAAGGCGCATGAGCGATGCGCATTCGGCACGCGCCACGCCTGCGGGCAGGGTATGTTCCCTTCCGCAACGCGGGCACAGGCCGCGCGTGGTGACAGCGGCATCATACAGCGGGTGCGATGCATCCGGTGCGGCGCCGTGCGGCAGGTCTATGGTTAGCGGGAAAAGCATATGCGGGTTTTCCGTGCGGCAGAGCGGTTAGCGCAGAATGCGTCCTGCCTGCTGCAGGCGGGCGGCCTTCCATACGAAATTGGCCACATCCTTGTTCACGTTGCTCTCGAACCGCTTGATCTGATTCACCACATCCTTGTCGAGCTGGTCCGATTCCGTACCGACGTACACTTCGCCCCAGAGGCGCTGGATGACAAAGGAGCAGGCCGAGAGAATGGCCACAAGTCCGCATGCCTCGTCGGTGAGTTCGGACGAATCCTTGCCCTGCAGAAAGCCTGCATGCAGCGAGTTGATCTCGCCGCCGCGCACGTTCAGGTAGTGTTCAAGCTGCGCCCCTGTGGTGGGTACATCCAGCCTCGTGAGGCGGAAGGGGGATTTCTTCTTGGTGTGCTCGCCAAGGCGATGCCAGAACGCGGTGAAGGCTCCGTAAAATGTCTGCGATGCAGCCTTATCCGCAAAGGCGGGCTGTTCTTCCCAGAAGATGGTGAAGAGGGCTACCGGATTGATTTCCGCAGGGGCAACCGTTTCACCCATCAGAAAAGCTCTTATGGCGGCGAAATCATAGGTGCAGGGGTACAGAGCAAGCTGGTTTTCTACCTGCTCACGTATGGCAGTATCGGAAAGAGTGGTCACTGGCAGCCTCCGTGCAGTTTCAGAAAAGAGTCCGGCGCCGGCGGAAAAAGTAAATCCCGCATGCGCCGGGTATCAGTAGCTCAGAGTGCCGCATATGTGAAGAGCCGCATGCAGAGGGGCAACGTCCCTCTTGCCGGGACGGGGTTCATGCAGTAACTCGCACGCCATGATACTCCGTAAGGATTCTTCCGCGCCGTGCCCGACAGGCTCAGAGTCTGCATCTCGGCGTGGTGAACAGGCCTTTCCTTGTCCGGCACTGCGTCCTTTTGTGGACAGATACTGGACATGGGAAGCTGGTTCCAGCCAATCTACCCTGCAGCCACGATTCTTTCCCGGAACCGGGATGGAATTGATTTTTCATTACGGCCCACCATTCAATTACCGGCTTGGAGCGGGAGAGTTACGACAAGCCGCTCCGGCACATGTTATGTGCCTCAGAGAAACATCGGCGGAACTGTTTCCGGCAGAGCATACGGGATTTCTGTCTGTGCGGTTGCGTTCGGGCGCGTTTAACCGCTTTTGTCCGACACCGGCCGGACATCTGACAGACGGGTTTACAGATGCCCGAGATCTGTTTGGCGTAGCTTTGGGTGACATGGAATTGCGCATTGCCGAGGCTGGAGACTTTTTTTCCAGAGTTGCGTTGGTGGAGGCATTTCTGCTGGAATGCTTCACGGCCAGGGCCGGTGAGTGGGATGAGCGAATTTTTGCTGCTGCCCAGCAACTATATTATGGATATGCCGAGGGGATCGTAGATTCCGCGCTGGCTCTTGCCGGAGTAGGGATACGCCAGTTCCAGCGGAGATTTCAGGAAGATATGGGGATGGGACCCAGGCAATTCATCAAGATATCGCGTTTTCACCATGCGGTGCGCTCTTTGTTGCTGAATGAAGCGGAGTCTCTTCTTGAAGTCGCCCTGCAGCACGGATATTATGATCAGTCGCATTGCATCCGCGATTTCAGGATGTTCGCTTCAATGCGGCCATCAGAATTTTTGCCAGTTACGCCTCGCATGACGCATTTTTACAATACGAGTCGGCCGGCGGGGTTTAGAGACGCTCCATGATAAACAATAACTTTCATGGAGGTAGCGAATGATAATTCTCATAGCGACGTTTCAAGCAATACATGGCAAGAGTTATGAACTAGAAGCAGCCTTTCGCGGAATGATGGGGCCGACTACAGCTGAACAGGGTGCGTTGGAATACCGCCTGCATCGTTCTCTGGAACGTAATGATACGTTTTTCTTTTACGAGAAATATGCTGACAAGGCTGCTATGGATTTGCATCTGGCGTCTTCACACTTTGCTGTCCTGATGGAAAAAGTGCAGCCGATGCTGGCGGGAGCACCGCAGGTGGATACGCTTGAGTTTCTGGAGGGGATTCCGGAAAGAGGATAACAAAAGGGGCCGCAAAAGCGGCCCTTTTTGTTTAATTGCGTTGTGAGCATGATTCCGGTCCGGGGATGCGGAAGAGCACGGGGTTAAGTATTGCCATGTATCACGCTTGATAATTGAATAAGACCCTATTGTTTAATGCGGTCTTCGTTCTTGAGTTCACGGCTTGAAGGTCGTCGGAGATTAGCTTTGTGCAGCTGTGTTGCCGGGGTGGGCTTTATTGGTCTCCGGAAAATCAGCCTTTCTTGACCACGGAGGTCTTCAGCATCATTGCGCCGAAGCCGGGAATCTTGCAGGAAATGTCGTGCACGCCGTCTTCGGGTTCGACGAGCTTGATGCCCTTGACCTTGGTGCCCTTCTTGATGGCGGAGGCAGCGCCCTTGACCTTCAGATCCTGAATGATGATGACGGTGTCGCCATCCACCAGCACGTTGCCGTTGGCATCCTTGTAGACACGTTCCCCGGTTTCGCCGGGCTTCATTTCAAAACCGCATTCCGGGCAGATGATCATGTTGCCGTCGGAGTACATGTATGCGGAGTTGCACTGCGGGCAATTGGGGATGTTATCCATGAGCTTCCAACCTGTAGTTTTGCCTCTCAGTTCCGGAGGCGTGTATCGAAAAAGGCCTGTTGGCCGCATCCTGACGCGATATTGCGATAAGGACAAGCAATCTTCGGTTCATGCGGCCTGTCCTGCTGGCAGGGAGCCGGTTGCCGTCTGCGCACGCGGTGGCAGGGGCCGGATGCTGACGGCACGGCAGGTTTCTGCAATTCCTGACCGCCCGGCAGCGGATAAAAGTAAAGGGCCGCATCTTGCGATGCGGCCCCTTGACTACCGTGGCGGAGCGGACGGGACTCGAACCCGCGGCCTCCGGCGTGACAGGCCGGCGTTATAACCGACTTAACTACCGCTCCGTTTGTGGTGGACGGTGCAGGGCTTGAACCTGTGACCCCCGCCGTGTGAAGGCGATGCTCTACCAGCTGAGCTAACCGTCCGTGAAGGAGCACTGTTTATATGGAGTCCGTTCCGCTGTCAACAGGATTGCGACACCTTTGTGACGGTTTCTGAAAAATTATTCTATGCTGATGTCAGCGGTGCGCGTCAGCACTGTTCTCTGGGCTGTTGCCGGGCCTGTGTGCAGCAGCCACACTGCGGCCTGTTCTATGTAGAGCGAAGAGGCGGAAAGGCCGTCCACCGGCAATATGACCTGCAATCCACGCTGGGCCGCACCCGTGGCCGTGTGCAATACCGCCCCGTGGGCTGCGGTGCCGGTGATGATGACGGCGTTAACCCGCAGGTCTTCAAGAATGGTCTGCAAGGGAGTGTTCAGAAACTTGTCCACGCTTGCCTGCACGATGGGGTCGCCATTTTCCGGAGTAACGGGCGGCAGGATGGTTTCGCGCGTGCCTTTGGTGGTGAGGCTGTAGACAACGGGCATTCCGGCCTTGCGGGCCTTGTCCATCAAGGCGGCTATGCGCGGCACGGTTTCAAGACAGCGTGGCCGGCGGTCTGCGTTGCAGGTGCGCTCTTCAATATCCAGTATGAGCAGAGCTGTTGTGGTGTGGTCCACAGACACGGACTGCAAGGGGGGAGGTGCGGGTGCCTCGGCACCTGACCATACTTCGGATATGTCTTTGTATTCGGCGGCGCGCACGGGCAGGGCGGCCAGCAGTACAAAGGCCATGCCCAGCATGGCAAGCTGCAGCAGGTGCCGCGTGAAAGATGACGAAAGGGCAACGGTGTGCGCTTTGGCAGTGTGGTTGAATCTGGACATGGCATACTCTCATGGCACTTGGCGGGCCGGTTGGGGGTTGCCGATAGAGGGGCATGGGGCCGACAGGGATATCTATTGAGGAGACCGGATATGGGAACTCCAGTATTCAGCATTGCCTTATGGTGGAAAGGTGTCAATGAAATCCTTTGGCGAGGCTTCCGTCTGGAAATCGGCGGTTCCGGTTTGGAAACCGTCAGGCAACCGTGAGGCAGCAGGCAAGGACTGGCCAGATGCCGGTCAAATCTCTGCCAGATACTGTTCAGATACCGGCTGGCTCCACAGTTCAGACAGCGGGAATGCAGGGGGCCAGTTACAATACAAGAAAAGGGCCGCCCTGGTAAAGGCGGCCCGTTTTTTGCCGGATGGCATCTATATATGGATGCAGTGTGTGCTTGAAGCGCGTGTCAGCATATTCATGTTGATGCACTATTGCCAGCTGGTGATGTCCGTGGAGATAGTCGTGGCGAGATCCGCCACTTCCCCCGCATCGGCACCGTGCCTACATCTTGCCGAGTACTTCCTCAGCCCACGCAACAACGTCTCCCTTGTCAGGATCGCCGTCAATCTTGAGGCCGTCCGTGACAATGTCTGCGCCAAGGGCTTCCAGCTTTTCTTCAATGGCATCCACTGCGCCGCAGAAATAGGTGTATGAGGAATCGCCGCATCCGAACACGGCAACCTTTTTGCCGCCAAGGCCGCTGTTTTCAAGTTCGTCGTACAGGGGGATGAAGTCATCCTGCAGTTCGATTTCCTCGTCGCCCCATGTGGAGCAACCGAGCAGCACGAGATCGTAGTCGCCACCAAGCGCCACGGCAGGAACGTCTGCCGCATTTTTCATTTCAACCTCAAACCCCTTGCGGGAAGCGGTGTCTGCAATATAGCGGGCCGTGGTTTCCGTATTGCCTGTGGTGGAACCGAACACGATAAGAGCCTTGGGCATGGTCATATCCTTTGGTTGCAGGTTGCGGGAGTGTTCCCGTTCATGATTGTGACTTGATATTGAAATTCAATTTCAATTGCAAGACCTATTTTGCGATGCGGAGAAAAATTTGGTTGCGCCTCGGCAGCGGGCCGTATGATTCTTATAGGAAGCAATGGAAACAGCCCTGTCACTCAGGTGGCAGGGCTGTGATGGTTGATGACAAAACTTCGTTTTCAGTAAACCCACATTCCCGTTAAGCCGGGACTGAAGTTCAAAAACGGATTTGCATCGCTTATACGAGGTGCAGGAACGTTAGGTTCCTGCCCGGCGGAGCCAAATTATACCAGAAATGACTTTGTCAGTAGTCTGAACAGCTCTGTCACTCAGGTGGTAGGGCTGCGATGGTTCAGAATGGGCACCTGACGGCAGCTAATCAGCGCTTCTGCTCCATGGTTTCAAAGCAGGGTATGCACAGGGTCTGTCCGGCAAAGCGTCTGGTGCGCGATTCCATGGTCATCTCGCCGCATTTGCCGCAGCACAGGCTGGCCAGTATGCATGCCGGACTCGGGGGCGGGGTTTCCAGCTCCTGCACATCGAAGAGGTTTTGCAGCGCTTCGCTCATGAGATAGGCCTGCTGATTGCTGCGCAGTTCTTCCGATTCTTTTTTCTCTTCCGCCGTGGCAACACCCTTGAGCACTTTGCCCATCAGTTCGCCCATGCGGGCCGTGTTTCCGCGTGCCTCGGGGCGCAGCAGGGCACGAAAGCCCTCTTGGGCAGGGCGGTTGTAAAAGGAAAATGCCATTTTGCCGTAATCGCGGTGGATGAGGTTGCCCTTGCCGTAGGTGCAGCCTAGCAGGTGCTGGATGGCGTCCACCCCGCACATGTCCGTTTCAACCACGGCAACAAGGTCGCTGTCGCGCGCGTCCGGCCAGCGCAGGCGGGCCAGTTCTGCCGCACGGATGCCTATGCTGAGTCCCGGACAGCTGTGTCCGTGGAAGTCGATAACCTTCCGGATGCGTTCTTCACTAAAGGTGGCGGGCATGGGCAGGTTCCTCCATGTGCATGGGCACCACAAACGGGTAGCCGTTGAGTTGATGAATTTCCACGGGCAGGCCGTATACCTCTTCCACAAGGCTGCCGCATAGCTCGGTGGTATTTCCGGCTGCGAACACCTTGCCGTCTTTCAGAAAAAGGTATTTGTGGGCGAACCGCAGGGCCGTGTTGAGATCGTGCATGGTCATCACGGCGGCAAGGCCATGGCTGTCCACGATATGTTTGAGTAGGGTCATTATCTCCATCTGGTTCCGCATATCCAGTGCGCTGGTGGGCTCGTCGAGCAGCAGAAGGCGCGGCTCCTGTACCAGCGCACGGGCAATGGCCACCTTTTGCAGCTCGCCACCGCTCAACTGGTCTATGAAGCGCAGTTCCATGTGCTTCAGGCCCAGTTGTCTGAGCACCGCATCCGTCATGCACAGGTCTCGCTCACCTGTTCCCCATCGTATGT
Organism: Desulfovibrio subterraneus; assembly: GCF_013340285.1. Classification (NCBI taxonomy): domain Bacteria; kingdom Pseudomonadati; phylum Thermodesulfobacteriota; class Desulfovibrionia; order Desulfovibrionales; family Desulfovibrionaceae; genus Desulfovibrio; species Desulfovibrio subterraneus. Next base: position 187,332 of record NZ_BLVO01000005.1, read on the forward strand.
GCGGTTTGCGGCCCATGAGCACGGCGTCGAACACGGTGAGCCGTGAAACCTCGTTGCGCTGGGCCACGTAGCCCACTTTTTGCGCTATCTTGAGCGGGGTGCAGGCGAGCACGTTGAGATCTTCCACCTGCACGCTGCCCGCTGCGGGCCGATGAATGGCGTTGATGCATTTGAGCAGGGTAGTCTTGCCCACGCCGTTGGGGCCGAGAATGGCCAACAGTTCGCCGCGTTTTACCTCGAATCGGACATCATCCAGCACCGGATGGCTGTTGTACTGGAACAGCAGTCCATGCACGTTGAGAATCATCGTCTTGTCCCCCGTATGATGAGGTAGATGAGAACCGGTGCGCCCATGAAGGCCGTAAGCACGGAAACAGGGAGCACCTGCGGCGCAAAGAGGAGCCGTGCCGCCGTGTCGGACACCAGAAGCAGCAAGCCACCGGCAAGTGCCGATGCGGGCAGCAGGAAACGGTGGTCTGCTCCTATGGCGCGACGCACCAGATGGGGCACTACAAGGCCCACAAAGCCGATTATGCCCAGAAACGCGATGATGACGGAGGTGAGCAGCGATGCCATGAACATGCCGAGCATGCGCACGGCATCCACCCGCACTCCAAGGCCGCGTGCTGTTTCGTCACCTGCATCGATGGCGTTGTAGTTCCAGCTGTTCGCAAGAAAGAACAGGGTGCAGCCGCCCGTTGCCATTGCGATGATGCCAAGCTCTTTCCATGACGCCCGGGCCACATCGCCGAAGGTCCAGAACACCATGGCCGCAAGCTGCACATCGTCCGCAAAGTATTGCAGGAACATGGTGGCCGCCGTGAACAGGGCGCCGAGAGTAACGCCGGAGAGCACCATCACTTCGGGCGTGGCACCCCGCGTGCGGGATATGAGAATGATAACGCCCGCCGCCAACAGGCTGCAGCCAAGAGCACAGCCGGTGGTGATGGCCGGATGCGTTATGGAAACCGCACCCACGGCGGATGATGTCATTGTGCCTGCAGAGAGAATCATGACGCTGAAGGCGGCACCGAAGGCCGCCGCGTGGGATATGCCGAGGGTGAACGGCGAGCCGAGCGGGTTGCGCAGAATGGATTGCATGGCCGCGCCGGAGACGGAAAGCCCTGCTCCGGCCACGATGGCTGTGAGAATCTGGGGCAGGCGTATGTTCCACACAATGGCCTGCACCTGCCTGCTGACCTCCAGTCCCGCAAGACTTCTGATCACTTCGGCTACGGGGATGCTGGCCGCCCCCGAGGCGATGGAAAAAACAATGCCCAGTGCCAGCGCACAGCAGGTAGCCAGCATGAACAGCAGCTTCATGCACAGGTAGCGGCGATAGGATGCCGGTGCCTGCCCGTCTTCAAGGTGCATGGGCTACCTCAGAGGCAGGGGCGAGAAGGCCAGCCCGCCGAACATGGCGTTCATTTCCGCAAAGACCGGCTTGCCCACGAGGAACGTGTAAATGCGGTCTGCCTGCACGGCGGGGTCTATGTCAGCAAAGGCATCGGGATAGAGAAGCGTACCTGTGTACCAGGCGTTGGCCAGAATGGAGCCGAAGTTCTGGGTGTACCAGTTGTAGGGCAGCACGCCGTACGCCGCGTCGCGTTTCACGGCGTGCAGGGTTGCATAGGCAGGGTCTGTCTGCAGTTCGTGCAGGCCGCTGGTTTCCTCACCCAGTTGCAGGGTGGCGAGATCGAGGAAAAGGTAGTCCGGATTCCACACCACGATCATTTCTTTTGAGATGTTCGCATTCTGCGTGGTCGTGGAAGCGACTTTGCCGGATTCGAGCGCAAGGTTGCGGGTTTTCACGAACATGAAGGGCGGATATGCCGGTTCGGTGGACTGAAAGCCGTGTGGGCCTTTGAAGGCCACCCCGCCGAGAAAGACGGATGGCGCATCCGCCGTGTTGATGCTCTCGCAGCGTTTCGCCAGTTGCGCAATCTGGTCTTCGAAAAAGGCAATGACTTCTTCTGCGCGCTGCTGTTTGCCGAGCACCTCGCCCATAACGCGCAGCGAGGAATAGAGCGTCTGCCGTTTGTCCGTGAGGTTGCCGTAATCGAGAGGCACAACGGTGATGCCGGTTTTCTGCTGCAGCTCACCCGCATCGTATCCTGCCGCAGGGTTGGTTTTGAAGATGATCTGCGGTTGGGGTTGCAGCCCCAGAATAAGCTCGGAATTATCATGCCCGCGGAACTCTCCGAAAATGGGCATGGTCTTGAACTGGGGATTGGCCAGAGCATAGGGGCGCGCGTCAAAGCTGCGGCGTCTGGTTTCTATGTCGTCCACGGCCACAATGCGGTCCTGTGCCTGCAGATAGACCAGCAGCCGCAGGCAGCCGGAGCCGGAACAGATGACATGCTGCGCATTGGTTACGGTCACCGGATTGCCGAGCGCATCCGTTACTGGGGTCTTTGCCCCGCATACACTGGCGGCAAGCAGCAGGCTGAGGGTCATGAGAGTGGACAGCATGCTTTTCCGCAACAGGTTTTCACGCAGCGTCATATCTATCCTCTGTGCTAAAATTAATTTTTTAGTAACACGTTTTGATTATGGCATAGAAAACTGTGCGTCAAGCGTATCCGATTATTGTTGAGGTAGTATCCCCCTCCGGTGTTCGGGGAAAAGAGAAGGGCAGGGTGAATAGTTCCGCCAGATATGCACAGGGCATGACAAAGGGCTGCATCGGCAGATGCAGCCCTTAAGGTTTTCAGGAGAGGCGGAAGAAATTAGTTGTGTGTATCCGGCTGCCTGTGTGCAGGGTCGGGCAGACGGCTGGCCATGACCTTGTCTATTCGGTTGCCGTCAAGGTCTACCACCTCAAGCCGCCAACCCTGCCATTCCGTGCTGTCAGCCGTGCGTGGCACCCGGCCGAAGAGCCACATCATCATCCCGTTCAGCGTATGGAAGCGGCCCTTGCCTTCTTCCGGCACAGATTTGAGGCCAAGGCGGTCCTTGAGATCGGATACGGGAATCATGCCGTCCAGCAGCAGGGAGCCGTCTTCACGCTGCACGGCCCACACGTCTTCGGGGTCACGGGGTCTGAACTCGCCTGCCAGCGCTTCCAGCAGGTCCTGCAGGGTGATAAGGCCAAGAATATCGCCGTATTCATCCACGACAAAGACCATCTGCACGCCGGATTCGCGGAACTGTTCCAGCAGCTTCATGCCGGTGAGAGATTCCGGAACATAGACTGCGGGTTGCAGGTATTCCGTGATGGTATCAGGGGGATCGCCTTTGAGCTGCTGCTTGAGCAGGCGCTTGGCCGTAATGACGCCGAGTACCTCATGCAGGTTTCCCCGGCATACGGGGTAACGGCTATGGTTGGAAGCGACAAGGAAGTCCAGGTGTGCTTCAAACGGCTGTTCGATGTCCAGAAAGACAATCTCGTTTCGGGGGGTCATCAGCGAGGCAATATGACGATCGTCGAGCCGGAACACGTTTTTGAGCATTTCGTGTTCCTGCTTTTCAATGATGCCCGATTCAGAGCCTTCCACCAGTATGGCGTGGATATCTTCTTCGGTTATGTCGCCGCTGTCGTGATTCCGTTTGCCCAGCAGCTTGAGAAGGCCGTCGGTGGAAACGGAAAGCAGGCACACAAAAGGCCGTGAAAGGAGCGCGAGCAGGGCAATGGGCCGTGCCATGAGCCGGGCAATGCGTTCGGCATTGGACTGGGCAAAGCGTTTGGGAACCAGTTCGCCGATTACGATGGAAAAATAGGTAATGCCCGCCACAACAGTGGTGGTGGCCACGATGGAGCTGGTTTTCTGTGCCATGCCCAGGTTGCGGAGTTGCTCTGCAAGAGGACCGGCAAGCGCAGCCTCGCCGACAATGCCGTTGAGAATGCCAATGGCGGTAATGCCGATCTGCACCGTGGAGAGAAACTGGGTGGGCTCTTCGCCGAGCCGGATAGCGGTGGCGGCGGAACTGTCGCCGTTGTCAGCCAGTTTTTGCAGGCGGCTTCTGCGGGCGGTGACAAGCGCTATTTCTGACATGGCGAAAACGCCATTGAGAAGTATCAGGGCAAAGAGCAGGGCGATGTCCAAAAAAGAACTCCTTTGAACGGTAGTGAGTTGGGGAGGGCGGTTCAACCTGTCATCAGTCCTACCCGTCCTACCCGTCCGGCCCGTCCGGTATGTCGGGCCTGTCCAGTATGTCGGGCCTGTCCAGTATGTCGGGCCTGACTGCCAAATCCGTCAGGTCTGCGAAATCTGCCATGTCTGGCAGGAGCTTCAGGTCTGGCAAGTGCTTCAGGTCTGGCAACCCAGGTAAGTCTGGCAGATCCGGATCGGGGCTGAAACCCGGAAGAACATCACTATACATAAGAAAGCTGGAACGAAAGACAAGGGAGCGGGCTGCCTGTTCATCTGTTTAGCCGAAAGATTGTTTGTTACGGGAAGGACCACGCGCCACAAGGGGCGATCGGGTATCACGATTCGCGCCATACCCGTTACACGAAGGGTGCGCCCAATGCGAAACAGCCCTGACGGTGTACCGTCAGGGCTTGCAGGTTCTTGATAAGGCTTTTTACGACGCTGCTGGGAGTGTTACCCCCAGCCGTGCGGCGTGTTCCTTCAGCAGTTGTGCTGCATCGGGGGCAACCTGCTTGAGATAGCCACCATATTGTTCCTGCACTGTTTTGACGAGTTCGGGTTCCGCCACCCTGGGAGAGCCGCAGTTGAACGGCGGGTGCGGATCATATTCAAGCACAAGCTGCTTAGCCATGGCCGTTTGGGTGTCGCACAGCAGTGAGAGCAGGGTGAGGCCAAAGTCTATACCCGAGGTGACGCCTGCTCCTGTCACGCGGTTGCGGTCGTGCACAACTCGCTCTGCAACCGGCACCGCGCCGAAATAGGCGAGCTGCGGGGCAAGGCTCCAGTGTGATGTGGCCCTGTAGCCTTTGAGCAGACCCGCCGCACCGAGGATGAATGAGCCTGTGCACACGCTGGTTACCCACTGCGCCTGCGCGCCCGTTGCGGCAACCCATTCGATCATGTCGTGCTTTGCGATCTGCACATACGGGTTGCTTGTGCCGGGTACGCAGAGAATATCCGTGCTCGAAATGTCAGCGTAGGTTGCCGTGGGAACAAGGCCCAGCCGCCTGTCTGACCGGTTCTCGGCAAACACGGGATTACGGTCTGCCGCCACAAAGTCCACGGAGAATTCGGCACCGGCAAGCACCTCCACTGGACCGATGAGGTCCAGCGCGGTCATGCCCTCATAGAGCAGAAAGGCGATGTGCGGCTTGCCCGGTATCCGTCCTGCCTGCTGTGAAGCGGACGGCTGCTCTCCGGAACCGGTCTGCGTGGAAAAGGCGCGGGTGGCAGGGGCAGCAAGGGCGGCCATGGCACCAAGGCAGGCTATGGAAAAGGTACGACGGTTCATGTTGTCTCCTTGATGGGGTTGCGGTTGCAGCAGACGGTAAGCACAGGGTGACCGGATGAATGGCAACGGTTGTTGCCGATGGCAGAAAGCTGTCGGCTGCGATTGGAGCAAGATACGCCCATGCGGGTGACCATGAAATCAGGGAGAAGGACATTAACCGAAAGAAATTCGCCAATACCAAAGGAAACGCGAGGTTGGTGATTGCCGGAATATCCTGCCGGTATTAGAAATGACGCCATGAATAAGCATTCTGCTAACGACGGCATACATCCCGCCTATCCTGCCGACGGCTCCGGCGTGGCGAAATCCCGTAATGCGCACAAGGTTGCCATTCTGGCGGTTCCTGATTTTGTTCCCTTCGACATCAGCATCCCGTATCAGGTGTTCCCGCTGGTACGGCTGGCAGACGGCCTTGCACCGTATGAAACGTGTTTCTGCGGACCGGAGGATGCAGCCGGCAGCCGAGAGTTCTCCATTCGCGCCGTGCATTCTTATGAGCATGCCCTGTTGTGCGACACGATTATGGTGCCGGGAGTGTATGACCCATTCGGTGTGGACGATGAAGCGTTGTTCCGCATGCTGCGCATGGCCGCGGCCAAGGGCATAAGAATCGCTTCCATATGCACTGGGGCCTGCCTGCTTGCGGCATCCGGCGTGCTGGACGGGCTTTCGGCCACGAGTCATTGGGAAATTACGCAGGCATTGGCGCAGCGGTATCCGGCCGTGCAGGTGGTGCCGGATGTACTTTTCGTGGACAACGGGCAGGTGCTCACCTCGGCCGGGCTGGCTTCAGGGTTGGACCTGTGCCTGCATATCATCAGAAAGGATTATGGCGTCTCTGCCGCTGAGCGGATTGCCGACTTCTTTGTCATGCCGCTGGAGCGCGAAGCAGGGCACTGTCAGGTTATCCGCCGGTATCCCGCGCATGAAAAGGACCGTCTCGCCGAGCTGCAACTCTGGATTCTGGAAAATCTGCATAAAGAGTTGTCGCTGGAAGGGCTGGCCGGACAGGTGTGCATGAGCACGCGCACCCTGCACCGCCGGTTCAGGGAGCAGGCAGGCGATGCCCCCATGGTGTGGGTTGCTAAAGCGCGTATCCGCAGGGCGCAGGCTCTGCTTGAATCGGGCAGTATGTCTGTGGAACAGATAGCGGCTGTAACAGGTTTTGGTTCAGCCACGGCGCTGCGCGATGGCTTCCGGCGGCACGTGGGCAGCAGTCCCTCTGCGTGGCGCAGAGCGTTTGCGCAGCGCGAAGCTTCATGATGACACTATGCTGCTCCCGTGTCGTATGAGCCCTGAAGAGAAAAAAGCCCTGACGCGTATTGCATCTGGGCTTTGTATTTCTGTGCCGGAGCCCTGACGAACGGGATGGTTTTGCGTTCGCAGTACTGGGGAATGCGCTGTAAATCGGCCGGAAAGGTAATCAAGATAAGGATTCTGTCTGACCGAGTGTCTATTTTGTGAGTGTGTAGATCAGGTGCAGCATCGGTTTGGATTTAACCATTTTACTAAATGAGCCGGTTATCTTTGCTCCAAGCGATTCAGCGACCTTTCGTGATGCAATGTTCTCGGGGCGTATTTCAAATACAACGCAGTCCAGATGCAGGCTGTTAAAAGCATGGTTGAGCAGTACTTGTGCGCTCTCGAAAGCATACCCCTTATGCCAGTGCTTCTTTTTGAATATATAGCCTATTTCATGATATTCCGAGCCATTAATGGTCGTTGGCAACAGTGCAGCCTGCCCCAGAACTTCATGGGTGGTTTTGTCGGAAACTAAGAAATAACCAAGGTTTTTGGTGGTATATAAATGAATACACTTATTCATCCATTCCATGACATCGTCATCGCTGAAAGAGTATTCCCATGCGTACATAACGTCAGGGTCTTGAAGTATGGATGCTAACTCGCCAAAATCCATGAGAGCCATTCTTCTGAGAACCAGCCTGTCAGTTTGCAGGAAGATATCGTCTGTATTGTGGTTGGTCGGCATTGTTTGATTCTGGTGTGAATGGTTTTGAGGGGGCAGTGTTCCTGATCGGGGATAGTCGTGCGCAGGTGTGCTTTCTGCTGCTGATCCCGTCGCTGTGCCGCAGGCTGCCCTGTCAGGACGAAGAGCAAGATATATAGAAATCATGGCTGGAGCGAAAGCCTCTGTCCGCGCAGCAGGCATTGCGGCGGGCCGTTGTGTTTCAATGTTTTCGAAGGATACCTTGACGGTTTATGGTTCGGAAATACGAAGCCCTGACGCATGCTGCATCAGGGCTTCGTATTTCCGTGGCGGAGCGGTACCTGACAGGCGGAACTCGAACCTGCGTCGACAGTGGGACAGGTAGCGACCGGCTTTAACTCACCAGAACTATTGCAGTGTGGATTTGTATTCTTTTGAATGCAATTTACCAACCGTTAATATAAGATGATAATTTATTTATCTTTAAACATTAACATGTTTTGTTAATTTGACTTTATTTGTAGTGCAGATTGTAGTGCATTTGATGGACGCCGAACAAATTGATCTTTACCAGCTTTTTTTTCGACGTAGGTTCTGAAAGTTCCGCTTTCAATCATAAAAAAAGCCTTTTCCTTAGCTTCCTCAAAAGAACTAAAATTGGTCTCACCGGCTACAAAATTAATTCTAAGGAAATACCCGATCGTTGTCTCAATTATTACAACTTTATGTTTTTTGTGATCTATCGAGTGTGAGCAAATGTAATTTTTGCTATGTAATTCTCTATCATTGTAACTGAACCATTTTGAAGAGTTAAGAAATGTTTTCAACCTTCTGTTGTATCGGTTTTGTGATTCTATATGGTTTGAAGCAAGAGTCGTGTCCGTTAAATTGTCACAACAATATGTTCCAACAATGATTCCCTGCCAATGTTCATGCTCTATAAAGTAGGCATGGCGAAGACTCGAACCACAAAGTTCACAGGTTCCGACTAGATCGCCAAGGTCCTCATGGTAAGCTAATACCCAATTTGTTTTGGGCATTATAATGCAATGTGTTTCCGCGTGACAACCTTTGCACAAGGTCGCACAATCATCATAATCATACTGCCATAGCTGGCGACCTCGAATATATTTTTTGTGATGAACCTGTAGAACCACTCCATCTTCTCGGCCTCTACCACACTTGGTACATCTAAAATTATCAATTTCTAAAATTTTTGTTCTAAAATTCTCCCATTCTTTTTTTTTGCAAATTGACGGCTTCATTTCACGCTCCTGTTTCACGCGGAGAGACTAGTTGCGTTAGATATGATTTATAATTGATAATAAAATTCAACACAGGGGAGCTCATCCCATATTCTAAGCTAGCAGCAATATCAATTAATAAACAAGATTTAACATATTTAAAGTTCTTATTTTATATTCCCTTTCTGCTCGCAGTTTGACTCAAGTTTTTGGATTTAACAAAGCGTTACAGGCTGCCAGTCGCAACGAAAAAGACTTTGGTATTTCGATCTAAGTATATGATTTCTGGTGCTTTCAATAGTCATCTTAGTGTCTTTGCTGGCGTAAAATGTCAAGAAATGTATCTCTACTGCTACGGCTGTGAAGAGGGAGGTCTTCATTAGCACCTTTTACGATTAGTGCCGCGCCATTCCAGTTGGCATCCCATCGCCCCTCTCCACTGCTACTTGTCACAGTTTCAAAAAGATTAAGAATGTCTTCGGTGTTATCAAGATCGAGATTCTCATCGATCCAAGTCTTAAAGTGTACGGGCTGCATATTTCCTCCTTATGATTTAAGACCATGTATTATTTGAAATGTCGATACTCCTTTTCAAATTTTTCCGCAACCAAATCAAAATCTATTCGAGTTGTTGAATCTCCGTCACCATAAAGAGCACATTGTTTGATGGTGGTTTTATATGCTTTGAGTGACATATGAACCTCCCAACTAATGCCAACAGCCTTTTGAGCCAGAGCGAGAATAGTCGCGCCTCCGTCGCCGTCGCTGCCCTCTCTTTCCCAATGTCAATGAACAAGCAGGGTTCGGCAAAGGATAAATTAACATTCTATTTTGTCAGCGACGCGTGGTGAACTTATCAACATCAATGATAAAATGTAGCCTTTGCAGGCAAGCGTTTTTGGCTTGGCACCAAGAAAGGCAAGGTTTATCCATGGAATATGAATGGCTCCCCATGGCTGACGAGCTTTTCACTTTCCTGCTAGGCCATAGCTATACGGCGGTCAAGGGGGGGGGGGGGGCTAGCAGGCGACCAAGCCGGTTGATGTTGAACGAAGGAAAAAGGCTTTAAGCTAACTCCCTAAGATCCTATTAATGGCGGACGGACCGGATTTGACCCCGCGGTGACAGTGGGATGGAGCGGAGGCCGTGAATAGAAAAAGCCCTGACGCATGTTGCATCAGGGCTTTGCATTCCGTGGCGGAGCGGACGGGACTCGAACCCGCGGCCTCCGGCGTGACAGGCCGGCGTTATAACCGACTTAACTACCGCTCCACGTGGGGAGATCGATTGCTCGATCATAATTCTGCCTAAAAAAACGGATGCGTTCTTTCGAACGCATCCGATGTACTCAATGGCGGAGCGGACGGGACTCGAACCCGCGGCCTCCGGCGTGACAGGCCGGCGTTATAACCGACTTAACTACCGCTCCGTAGCATTGTAAAGTGGTGGGCGGTACAGGGCTCGAACCTGTGACCCTCGGCTTGTAAGGCCGATGCTCTCCCAACTGAGCTAACCGCCCACATGAGGAAACACCTTTTAGTGAATCCGTGCTTCGCTGTCAACATCTTTTTCGAGAAACCCGATCAGGCTGTTTTCAGTGTGATCCTGAGCCGTTGTTAGGTCCAGAACCGTGAAGCGAGGGCGTTTTTACGCAAACCACCGTCTCTTGGCAAGCGATTTTTTAAACCATAATCAAAAATGTGTTCATCGCTATAAATAGTGAGTTGTTTCATGTTGTTACAATCTCGTATTTTGCGCACAGGTGTTTTACTATGTCTTTGTGGAGTGCTGCGGGCAGAAGTGATGTATAGAACTCTAAAGGGTTTTCATAATAATCCGATAGACAAGTAGCGGGCGTCGTTTCCGGCCCGGTTCGGGAACATCATGGCATACCGGCCATAAATTCATCAGCGTCAGGGCACCTGACGGTAAGCACGGCAGTACGGGGCGACACCATCCGGCATGGGGAGATGACGGAGGCGCAAGCCCGCTTCGTACACGGTTCTATGAATCGCAAAAACCTGCCTCCGTTACATGATGAAAACCGTAAGCGGCGTCCGCAAATTTTTGTAAGCCGCTCCCCGACTTTATTGCCGCCCCGTGCAACTGCCTGCACGGGGCGGCCTTCTTTTGCCGGATGGCAAAACATGCCGGATTTCCGGTAACCGGAAGCCCCTTCGGGAACTGAAAAGGGCCAATCATGCCAGTGGGTCGTGCTTGCCAATCATGCCAGGTGGTCATGCCTGTCGATCATGTCCGGATCATGTATGTCAGCCGCGCCTGCCGGAAAAATCACTACGCCTGATCTTTCCGGCTAGCTGAAAACGGTTCTACGCAGATCTATACCCCACTTGAGCATACGGTTGCGTACCGTGCCCCTGTGAATTCCCAGAAGTTTGGCGGCCTCCGTGATATTGCCGTTTGCCTGCCGCAGCGCCTGCATCAGTTCCTGCTTCTGCGGGGGCAGGGCGGAAGTCTCTGTATTGCCAGTTCCGTTTTCACGGAGCTGCGCAGCGGTCAATGGGCGGGAGGCGGGCGCCTGTCCGGTAGCCGCCTGTCCGGCATTCATCTGTTCGGTAGTTATCTGGCCGGCAGTCAGAGAGGCCGGAAAGCAGCAGGCGGCGATTTCAGGGTGCGAATCTGCCGTGAGACCGGGAACGAATTCCGGCGGGCAGGAACAGGCGTTGGCACCATCCACCATATACATTGGCAGGTGTTCCAGCTCTATGGGGCCGCTGTCTCCCACCACAAAGGCGTATTCAATGGCGCTTTTAAGTTCCCTGATGTTGCCCGGCCATGCGTATTCCGCAAACAGTGCGGCAGACTCTGGCGCAAGGTCGGGGATGTCTTTGCCTGTGCGCTCACGGCACAGAGAGATGAAATGATCGGCCAGCAGGGGAATGTCTTCGCGCCGCTCCGCAAGGGCAGGCAGGTGGATGGGAATGACGTTGATGCGGAAGAGCAGGTCTTCGCGGAACCGTCCGCGGCGCACCAGTTCCTGCAGGTTGCGGTTGGTGGCGGAAATGATGCGGGCATCCACGGTTATGGAGCGGTTATCGCCCACCCGTTCAATGCGCTTGGATTCCAGCACCCGCAGCAGCTTGACCTGCGTGGGCAGTGGAATGTCACCTATTTCATCCAGAAAGATGTCGCCACCCTGTGCGGATTCAAAGCGGCCTGTCCGCGAACGCACGGCTCCGGTAAACGCCCCCTTCACATGGCCGAAGAGTTCGCTTTCCAGCAGTGACTCATTCAGGGCCGCACAGTTCAGTTGCACATACGGGCCGTTGCGGCGTGCGCCAAGATCATGAATGGCGCGCGCGACAAGCTCTTTGCCCGTTCCGGACTGCCCGCACACGATGACGGGGGCATCGCTCATGGCTGCCCGTTCTATGATGGAAAATATGCGGCGCATGACAGGCGATGTGCCCACCATGCCTGCAAACAAGTGGGGAGTGCTGTCGTTGTGGTGCTGTGTGCGCTTCATGTCATGTCCGGAACGTATTATTTGTGCATTTGATAAATAAATGGTGCATAATCGATTGATCATATGGTTAATCCAAGTTTAGTGGCTGGTAAAGGGGGTATTCGTATGTTTTGTGTGAAATTCTGTAATTCAGGGTGGTTGTTTGATGCTGGAATTGCGCGGCATGGTTTCTGCTCATGAGCTGTATATCGGGCTGTCCGTCAGGCCGGTACTCCGCTTCAACTGACAGTGAACAAGGACTATGCACATGATACGATTCTCAGCGCGTCGAACCCTCCACGCTTTGCACGAAAGCCGGAAGCCCAATGATGTCTCTCGAATGCTACAGGACGGCACGCAATGCGTTCAGGGTGCGCTGCAGTCGAGCGGCAAACCCGAACGCGGGATTGTTGACCTCGCTGCGCCGGAATTCGGAGTGCTGCATGGTGGCGAGTCGCATGTTGCATCACGTGTCGAGCCTGAAGCCGGAGTTATGGAAGCCGTGAAGAGCGTTCAGAAAGCGACAGGCCCCGCAAAGGGCAAGACCACAACGTCACGGCAGGGGCGAGGGTATTCATCTTCAAGACGGATGTTTTTGAAAGCACTGGGCTTTGCAGGGGCCGGTGCTGCCCTGCCCTTGGCCGGACCGGGTGTGGCCCGGGCAGGCGTGATGGGATCAGGCGAGGCAAGTGCCGCTGCCGGACCTGCGGAAGAACTGGTGACGGTGCTTGATCTGAGCAAGTGCATCGGATGCGGAGCCTGCGTCGAGGCATGCCGCGAGAGCAACGGGCATAAGTTTCCCCGTGCGAAAAAGCCATTTCCGGCCATGTATCCGCCACGGGTCAAGGCCGAGGACTGGTCGGAAAAGCAGCAGCTGGACGACCGCCTTACTCCCTACAACTGGCTGTTTTTGCAGAATGTGCAGGTGGAGCATGCAGGCACGGTGCACGATCTCTACATGCCACGGCGGTGCCTGCACTGCGTGAATCCGCCCTGCGCCAATCTTTGCCCGTGGGGGGCCGCCCGCAAGGAAGATAACGGCATTGTCCGTATTGATGATGATTTATGTCTGGGGGGCGCCAAATGCCGCCTTGCCTGCCCGTGGCACATTCCGCAGCGCCAGACCGGCGTGGGGCTGTATCTGCGTCTGCTCCCGTCCCTTGCGGGGAACGGGGTGATGTACAAGTGCGACCGTTGTTACGACAAAATTGCTGCCGGTGGCCAGCCTGCCTGTGTGGAGGTCTGCCCGCAGTCCGTGCAGACCATGGGGCCGCGCAGCGAGATGGTGGCGCTTGCCCGCTCGCTGGCAGAGGACATGGACGGCTACCTCTATGGGCTTGAAGAAAACGGCGGCACCAACACCATCTATGTTTCGCCCGTGCCGTTTGAAAAGATCAACGCCGTTCTGGAAAAAGGGCCGGGCAAGCCGCATATGGGGCAGGTTGGCGATGTTATGCGGCCTGAAACCGCCCTTGCCAAGGCGCTGGTGGCAGCTCCCGTGGCAGGGCTGGTGGCAGGAGCCATGAAAATAGCCTCTACCATCCGCAAGGAACGCCGGATCAGGGAGCACGACAATGACTAGACTGATCTCGAACACCCATTCACCGGCATCCCGCCGGATCGCCCGAGTGTGGTTTGGCATCATGCTGCTCATGACCGTGACCGGCATGGGGCAGATGCCCATATTCAAGCGCTACTATATCGCGGATATCCCCGGCCTCGGCTGGCTGGCAGACCCTTACACGGTGCACTGGGTGCACTATGCGGGAGCCATAGCGCTTGTGGGGCTGGCGGCGTGGCTGGCGATTATGCATCTGGCAGGGAGTTTCGGATACCTGCCCGCGCAGCCCATGCAAATGAGTCAGTCTGGGGTGTCGGGCCAGTTTGGTGATGTGGGCCATTCGGGCCAGTCGAGCCAGACAGGATATTCGGGCCATTCGGGCCAGGCGAGTCAGACCGCAGGGCTGACAACCTCCGGCAAGGTTCGCATTGCGCTGCTGGTGCTGATCATTATCACCGGCTACATGCGCGTTGCCAAGAACCTGCCCGATTTTCACTGGTCGGCAGCTATGACCGTATTCATAGACTGGTCGCATCTCGGTTTTGCCATGCTGCTCGGAGTTGTTGCAGTCATGGCGCGGCTGCGTGGCAACGGAGCATATGTGCTGCGGCGGTAGCGCGTAAGAATCATTATATAAGCCTGATAGAAAGGGCTCCGGAACGTATTCGGACCTCTCAGGGTAATGACGCCCCCTCGTTTCAGTAGAAACACATTCTCGTTAAGCCGGAACTGAGATTCAAAAACGGATTTCCATCGCTCATACGAGGTGCAGGAACGTCAGGTTCCTGCCCGGCGGAGCCAAAAAAATCCAGAAATGGCTTTGCCAGCAGTCTGAGGGCTTCGGAACATGTTCCGGAGCCCTTTTTCTGTTTTTTGTGCGCTTATGTGATCTAAATCAACCCAATCGCCTCAGGTTGTGCTATTCTGACACGCAAAGACAGTGAGTAGCCCGTAAACAGGTCTGCAGCCGTGCCGATGCAATGAGGCTGCGGGCCGCAGGTATGCATCATACAGAACAATTGCAACGCAAACCGAGGAGTTTCACATGGAAATTCGTCAGGAAACCAACATTCTGGATATCACCAAGGCCTATCCCTTTCTTGTGGATGCCCTTGCCGAGTATAATGGTGCTTTTGAAAAGCTGCGTAATCCCGTGCTGCGCAACACGCTTGGCCGTGTGGCCACGCTGGGACAGGCTGCGGCAATGGGGCAGGTGAAGCCGCTTGATCTGCTCATGTTCGTGGCGCAGGAGATAATGCGGCGCACGGGGGAAGGCGTGACCGTCATTCCGCCGGAAGTGAAGAATCCCGAAAAGCGCGGGCTGACCGATGATGAACGGCGCGCGCGTCTGAAGGAGATGATTCGCGCCCTGCACGACGGTGAGAGCATAGAATCCCTCAAGTCACGCTTTGCGGAAACCGTGGGCGATATTACTCCGGCAGAGATCGCCTCGCTGGAACAGGCGCTGGTGGCGGAAGGGCTGCCGGAAACCGAGATCAAGCGCCTGTGCGATCTGCATGTGGAGCTGTTCAAGGGGGCGCTTGATTGCCACGAACGGCCTTCCATGCCGGAGGGGCACCCTGTGCACACCTATATGGCGGAGAATGCGCAGGCCGTGGAGCTTGCGGATGAAATTTTGTCGCAGATCGACCGCATGGGCGCATCGGTCACGAAGAACGTGTGGGCCTTTTCCGACCAGTATATCCGGCAGGCGTTCGAGGAGCTGGAAAACATCCGCATCCACTACACCCGCAAGGAATACCAGCTGTTCCCGCTGCTGGAAGAAAACGGCATAGAAGCACCCACCAAGGTCATGTGGGAGGTGCACGACGATATTCGCGCGAAGATAAAGAAGACTGCGGAGAAATGGGACCGCGAGAATCCCGGCCCCACGGCAGTGAATCTGCGTGAGCTTTGTCTGGCCGTGAAGGATATGGTCTACAAGGAAGAGCATGTGCTGTTCCCCATGGCGCTGGAATCCCTGACCGAAGGGCAGTGGTCCAGAGCGCGGCACGGCGAGGACGAGATAGGCTATGCGTGGGTAACGCCCGGAATTGAATGGATGCCCGGCGAAGTGAGCGGGGGCGCCCCGCGTGGGGTGCTTGCCGGTTCTGAATCCTTTATCCCGCTGGATACAGGCAGGCTCTCGCCCAAGGTGCTGAACCTGATGCTGAAGACCCTGCCCATAGACATGACCTTTGTGGATGCCGACGACAAGGTGGCCTACTATTCCGACAGCTCGCACCGCGTCTTCCCGCGTTCTGCGGGCATTATCGGCCGCGATGTGCGCAACTGCCATCCTTCTAAGTCGGTGCATATGGTCGAAGAGATTCTGGCGAAGTTCAAGAATGGCGATCGCGATTCTGCGGAATTCTGGCTGCAGCTGAACGGCATGTTCATCCACATCCGCTATTTCGCGGTGCGCGATGAGGCTGGAGTCTATCTTGGCTGCCTTGAAGTGTCGCAGGAGCTGAGTGCGCTCCGTGCGCTTGAAGGAGAACGCAGACTGCTCGAATGGTCCTGATCTCCGCTGATTGGGCAGCTGACTGTCCAGTTGCGTGTGGCCGGTTGAGTGTGTCCAGTGAGGGCCAGTAGAGTCGGCCAGTTGAGTCGACCTGTCGAGTCGGCCAGTTGAGTCGACCTGTCGAGGCGGCCAGCTGAGTCGATCTGTCGAGTCGATCTGGCGAGTCGATCTGGCGAGTGGTCCGGTGACTAGCCTGTTATAATCTGATGGTATCCTGCAGGTCCGGACGGGTCTGCATATACGACACAGACATTTCAAACGCCCCTTCGTCATGCGGTTCCAGCGTGGCGGAGGGGCGAACGTCGTTCCTGCGCAGGGAATCGAACAGCAGTTCCAGCGGGATGCTGCCCGCGCCGAGCCCGAGATGCTGGTCGTCCGTTCCGTCATTGTCGTGCAGGTGCAGGTGGCCCAATCTGGGTGATACGGCGTCCACCCATTCCGCGAGGTCCTGCTTGCGGAAGCCGTGGGCAAAGGCGTGCCAGTGGCCGATATCCAGACAGAATCCGGCCCGCTCTTCCGGCAGCTGCTCCAGCAGGGTGAGAATGGCGTGGGGAGTACGCTCGTGGGTGTTTTCCAGATAGAGGCGCGGACGCGAAGGGCAGCCGGAGGTGATATCCAGCACGGTTTCCCATGTCTGCGTGGAACGCTCCACCCAGCGGGCCATGTGCGGAGCGTGTTCGCCTCTGTTGAAATGCGGATGCCCCACCATATGTACGGGGTCATATATGGATGCAAGCTCTGCCGCGCGGGTGAGGGTGTTGCGCGTGGCGGCGAGAATGCCGTTGTTCATGCTGCCGGGAGAAAGGTCAAAGAACGGCAGGTGAATGGCGCTGGTCAGTCCCGCATCACGAAAGCGCTCTGCCATTTCCCTGTGCCATGCCTCCGGCAGGGATTGTACTGCTGTGGTGTCCATGCCCAGTTCAGGGTGCACGCCACGGGCAATGAACATGTCCACATAGGCGGGCGTATGGTGGGCATAGCTGAGGGGCAGATTAACAAAGAAAGGCATGGCGGCTCCTTGGCTGGTTCATTCCGGACCTGATTCCGGCTGAGCCCGCATACCATTCCGTGCCGTGAAGGTAAATGGTGATTGTATAGATTGACCGATTGCAGATATTTCATTGTTGTTGTAGGTGTTTTAATTATTGGCACATGGAATTGGAGTCTTTATTCTTGATATATTTATTCAATAAAAACAATCATATTTCTCAAAAAACTATAAAGGAGGTTGAGTCTATGGATTATAAGAAGCCCGAAGTTTTGGCTCAGGGTGCTGTACAGACAGCTGAATGCCGGCCTAATTCTAAGCCGAGCGGTAGACCTTGTAACCCGCCTGGCCCCGGTGGGCGTTAATTGATTCTTGCCAGTCCCTCGGTTCTTCCGGGGGACCTTTTAATTATGGTTAGTTGTGAACAAGTAACTCAGGAAAAGAGTAAGTCGAGCAGTGAATGCGTAATCAATATTTTATTAGTATGCCGCAGGTGTTCTATGTATTTTAAGCAAAAAGATAGAGTCATGTTTAGGGATTATGGGGAGTTTGGCTATATTGTTGATAATAAAATCTTTGGATACAAAGCGAAGGTCGGCGATGATCGTGATGTGGGTGATAAAGTATTGTCAAAGAGTGCTTCTGTGTTTTTCTCTGTTTTGAGTAAAGAACCTCAAAGTTTTGAAATAATTGTTAGAAAAATTTGTTCCATATTTTCAGATGTTGATATTGACGTAATTAAAGAGGATGCTGCGGAGTTTTATGAAGTCCTAGAAAAAGATGGTTTTATTGTTTCTGGAAAAACATTTGAAGATTGCAAAAATAGTGATGTTAAATTTTCGTATAATATTTGCATTTCAGAAAATATAAATGATGGATATTCTTCTAATGCTGTTTATCCTGAAATTACTTCTAGAGAATTTATAGAGCGATATTTGGATGGTGTTCCAAATTTAACAAGTTTGCATGTAGAAATTACAAGTAGATGCAACGAAAGATGTGTGCATTGCTATATTCCACATGAATACAAGGTCAGAGATATCGATGATGATGTTTTTTTTGATATATTAGATCAGTGTAGGGATATGAGAGTTCTTCATATCACATTGAGCGGTGGAGAGCCTATGTTGCATGGCAGTTTTTTAGATTTTCTCAAAAAAACTAGAGAGATTGGTTTGTCTGTAAACATACTTAGTAACTTAACACTGCTTGACGATGAAATAATAAGTGAGATGGCTAAGAATCCACTGTTGAGTATTCAGGTGTCACTGTATTCTATGGATCCTGATATCCATGATAGTGTGACATGTGTAAAGGGTAGCTATTCAAAGACAAAGGATTCAATTCTAAAAATTGTTGCGAATAATATCCCTTTACAGATTAGTTGTCCTGTATTGGTAAATAATGTAGAGTGTTATAAAGACGTTGTGAGGTGGGCTGAGGGGATGAATGTGTATGTTGTTACTGATAATGTAATAATAGCGCAGTACAATAACGATGTTAAAAATTTGAATTATAGGTTGAATAATCGTGACGTAGATAAGATTATCAAAGATAAATCAGGTAGTGGTGATAAATATTTTCAGAGGATGAGAGAGGAGGTTGCAAAAAAAAAGACTTCTTTGCCAACTGATTATATTTGTAGTGTTTGCAATTCCTCTTTGTGTATATCTGAAAATGGAAGTGTTTATCCTTGTGCTGGCTGGCAAGGTTGCGTCGTTGGTAATGTGAATGAATCTTCGATTAGTGATATTTGGAGATCTTCAGATAAAGTTATATATCTAAGGGGATTGCGGAGGAGTGATTTCCCAAGGTGTCTGGAGTGCGAATACAAAGATTTCTGTACTATGTGTATGGTCAGAAATGCGAATGAGAGTCCAACTGGTGACTTGTTTGAAATTAATGAATATTTTTGTAACATCGCGAGATTGAATAAGAAAGTGTATACTGACTGGCAGGATGGACAAGAAGGTGCATAGCCTAAATGCAAGGGAAGGGGCATGAGTTGTCTGCAGTTCATCTCGGTTGCGACTTCTTCTTCACATCCCCGCCACATTCCCCCTTGCTCTTCCCCCCGAAACAGGCAAGAAGGACTCCAGAATAGTGTGTGGCGTTGCAACCTGTGTTGCCGCGCCACCCCCAACCACACACGACAACTAATCCCATGGAGTTTCCCATGCCTGTAGTATGCAACGAAGCGTTTGGTGATGTTTTCTTCGGTGTTGAAAGTGACGGTGCCGAAACCTGCACTATCCAGAACACAAAGGCCGTGCTGCCCGAAGGCATTTTCTCGGCCATGGCAGAAATGCTGCTCGTGAACGCCGATATCAAGTTTGAAACCGCCTCCTCGCAGTATGCCTTCCGCTTCACCAGAGCGGCAAAGGAATGCACCGCGAGCCTTGCCGACAAGAGCAAGGGCGGCGAAGAATGGATCTCCGGTAGCTGGGAAGATTCCATAGAGTTCTGGGAAATGCTCGAAGAACTCGCCGAGCAGTCTGAAGAAGTCGCCGAATAACACGTCTTTTGCGCGGGCGATCCCGTTTCTTTGCTGGCAGGGCCATATGCCTTGCCATACCGGAGAAACCAGAGGGACGCCCGCGTTTGCTTTGCCCGCCAGCATATTCCGACAACTATGACAGGCCGTACGTGCCTGCTCGTCTGTATCTGGCAGCCTCGTCTTGTCATCATACTGCCCCGTACGATTTTTGCTTTCTGACTTCTCCGGCCTGCGAGCTGATCGCAACGGTATTCTACATCTATATATAATAGGGGCAGACCACAGGTTGTTTGCAGATAGGGGGGGCTGTTTTTGTCCAGCCAGTGCGCTGTATCCTGCTTGTCTGGTAACTATGAGCTGATCATTGGATGCTCGGTGACTATCGAATGTTCATTTGCCGAGCGTCTGGCACCATCCGGTAACTGCAGCCGTACCTGTTCCGGCTAGTTTGCAAGACTCTGTACGGTGCTGCATCCGGCAGTGCCATGCCCGGTCGCGCATCCTCACTGTTCGTTCCTTCCCGTTCGTCCCATCCCCGTTGCGCAGGCTTTGGCAGTGGGCTATCATGCCCGGATGCTGGTAATAAAATGTGCGGCATGCCGCAGAAAGTTGTGGAAGTATTTCAAGATAGGCAAGGGCGAGGTGCTGCGCTGCCACAAGGACAGGATAACCAAACTGTATGAAATGGAAGAACGCGACGGCAAAGTCTGGTGCCTGTGCGGCAAGCCCGTAGGCATAGACAAGGGCGGACATTTCAGCATGATACGCAATGCCTTTACCTACGCCGGGACCAAGGATCCGAAAAAATGATACCCCCTTGCTAAATACTGCCAAATGGCGCAAGGGGGTGGGTGTCCGAGGCTGCTGCCTCCGGCCTTCCGCCGTGGAAGCACCGGACGTGGCGTCACACTGAAACCAGCAATGCGCAACCCGTAACGGGACCACAAGGATCATGCAGCATATTCTTGTAGCAACGGATGATCAGGCCGCCACCAAGGCCATTGTACGCAGCTTTTCGTCTCAGGCGGAGACCAGTGTCGTGCGCCATCCGGACGACCTGAAACCGGCGCTGGCCAAGCGCCCGTACGACGTCATCTTTGCCGACATGGCATGGATCGACCGCTCGCCCGAGCGCAGCTTCGATACCATCCGCACGGCATTACGTTCCCTGTGGGCCATGGCTCCCAACCTTGAGATTATCGTGCTCACGGCGCAGGAAAATATCCGCGAGGCGGTGAAGTCCGTGCGCGCCGGTGCCGACAACTATCTCACCTATCCCGTAACGGCGGAAGAAGCATCTTATGTTCTGGAAAGCCTGCGCGAATCGCGCATGATGCAGACAGAACTGGAATATCTGCGCTCCGCCGAGCATTCATCTGCGCTCATTCCCCTGCAGCAGGTGAAAAGTCCGGTCATGCAGGCCGTATTCGATAAGGTGCGGCGCGTGGCGCAGGCCAATACCACCGTGCTGCTCACGGGGGAGACAGGCACAGGCAAGGGCGTGCTTGCCAAGCTTATCCATGCCCAGAGCAACCGTGCCAGCGGGCCCTTCATGGGCGTGCACTGCGGAGCCATTCCCGAAACGCTGGTGGAAAGCGAACTCTTCGGCCATGAAAAGGGCGCATTCACCGGTGCCAGCAAACGCAAGCCAGGGCGGTTTGAAGTGGCCGCCAAAGGCACCATCTTTCTGGATGAAATAGGCACCATATCCCAGCCCACGCAGGTGCGCCTGCTGCAGGTGCTGCAGGACAAGGTGTTCCAGCGTGTGGGCGGCGTGGTGGATATTCCCATGGAAGCCCGCATAGTGGCTGCCAGCAACGTGGATCTTGAGGAACTGGTACGCAAAGGCGAGTTCCGTGCCGACCTGCTGTTCCGTCTGAACGTCTTTCCCATCCGTGTGCCGTCTCTGCGCGACCGCCGTGAAGATATTCCCCTGCTGGCAGAAATGTTCCTCCAGCGCCTGCGTCAGCAGTACATGAAAAAGATAGAAGGGCTGCACCCCGATGTGCTGGACGCGTTCCAGTCCTACCCGTGGCCGGGCAATATCCGCGAACTGGAAAACCTGATGGAGCGCGCCTACATTCTGGAAACCTCGCACATGCTCTCGCCGGACAACTTTCCGCCGGATCTTTTTGTGGGCGGCGCGCCCCTTGCCAACGTTTCGCTCGACCTTTCGCTGCCGCTTTCAGAGGTGCGCAATCAGGCCAAGGAACACGCCCAGCGCCGCTACATAGAAGAACTTATCGCCGAATGTCGCGGCAAGGTGAACCTTACCGCCGAGCGCGCCGGCATTACCACGCGTCAGCTCAGAAAACTGCTGTGTCGCTATGGTATCGATAAGTCTCGGTATAAGCCGGTAAAAAACGGAATAAAAAGTGCCGATATTTAAGAAGCGGAACATATCATTCCGCATCGTTTGCTAGATCAAATCTAGATTTCAAGCGCGATCATCAATACGGGCCATAGAGGGTACAATATTAGCGGAACTTCATGTTCCGCTTTTTATTTTGCCGTATGTTGAAATTATCATACATATCATCCGGTTAATGTGTTGGCATGTGAGTTGCTGATGGGAACTCGTATTCTGCCATATTGCATGAAAACGCAGGGCCAAGGCAGACTTGTAACGGCCCTTCGAAATACCCAATCTGGAGATCGCTGTGAGTAGCAACATAGCCGAAATTGAACAGTCTCCCATGGAGCCTCCCTCTTTACTCGGAGTGCAGAATCATTCCGTGTACTCTGACATATCCTTCCCTGTCGGCATGCGATTTGCCGTTGAAAAGGAACTCCCCCCGGCTTTTGCTATCAGTGAGCGTTCGGACGCCTTCCGCAGACGCTTTTATCCCGAAGTAAATCTCAAGACGTGGTGTGACTGGCACTGGCAGTATGCAAACCGCATTACCTCGCTGGAACAGCTGGGCACCATGCTCTCTCTTTCGCCTGACGAACTGGATGCAGGTACCGGCCTTGCGGCGTTGCCCTTTGCCGTTACTCCCTATTATGCCGCCCAGTTCGACCCTGCGAATCCGGCAGACCCCCTGCGCCGCACCATGGTACCCACCACTGCGGAATGGGATCTGAACCCCGGTGAATCTGCAGACCCCCTTGGTGAAGACGGCCACAGCCCCGTTCCCGGTCTGGTGCATCGCTACCCCGACCGTGTGCTGTTCCTCGCAACGGATGCATGCTCGGCATACTGCCGCTACTGCACCCGCTCCCGTCGCGTGGGCAAGCCCGGTTCCACCAGCACGGTGCGCAAGCGCTGGCCTGCCGCCATCGAATATATTGAAAATCACCCCGAGGTGCGCGACGTGCTCATCTCCGGCGGCGATCCTCTGACCATGTCCGACGCAGCGCTGGACCATCTGCTCTCGCGCCTGCGCCGTATTCCCCATATCGAAATCATCCGCATCGGGTCCAAGGCGCCCATTGTCATGCCCCAGCGAATCACCCCTTCGCTGCTGCGCGTGCTGCGCCGTTACCACCCGCTGCTCATGAGCATTCACTGCACGCACCCCGGCGAGCTGACCCCCGAAGCGACTGAAGCGCTCGGTCGTCTTGCCGATGCGGGCATTCCCCTCGGCAGCCAGACTGTGCTGCTCAAGGGCATTAACGACGATGTGCCGACCATGACCAAGCTGATGCAGGGCCTGCTCAAGACCCGTGTCCGCCCGTATTATCTGTACCATTGCGACCCCGTGCAGGGTTCCGCGCACTTCCGCACCCACATCTTCAAGGGAGTGGATATTGTCCGCGGCATGCGCGGGCATACCACCGGCTACGCCATTCCCACCTACGTTGTGGATGCCCCCGGAGGCGGCGGCAAGATTCCGCTCATGCCCGATTATGTGCAGGGATACGATGGTGAAGATCTGGTGCTGCGCAACTACGAGGGCAATCTGTACCGTTCGTACGACCCCGCCGCACCTGCTGCGCATGAATGCGGCGACTGCGGCAAGGGCTGCAGCGGTTGCAACGGAGGCTCTTCGTGTTAGTCGGACTTACCTACGACCTGAAAGCCGATTATCTCGCCATGGGGTTTTCGGAAGAAGAAGCTGCTGAATTCGACAGCCCCGCGACTATCGAGGCCATCGAAGAGGCCCTTCAATCCCATGGCTTTCTGACAGAGCGCGTGGGCGCGTTGCCGAGTCTCGCGTCCGCGCTTCTGCAGGGGAAGCGGTGGGATATGGTGTTCAACATTGCGGAAGGTCTGCACGGGTTCGCCCGCGAGAGCCAGGTTCCCGCGTTGCTGGACTATTACAACATTCCCTGTGTGTTTTCAGACGCCATGACGCTGGGCGTGTGCCTGCACAAGGGTATTACCAAGCATGTGGTGCGCGACAAGGGGGTTCCCACTGCGGACTTTGCCGTTGTGGAAGACGCGGAAGGTGCCTACGCGGTGAACCTGCCGTATCCCCTGTTCGTGAAGCCCGTGGCGGAAGGAACAGGCATCGGCGTGGGCGCTGCATCCAAGGTGCGCACCCGCGAAGAGCTGGTGGCTGCCTGCGAGCATGTGCTTGCACGGTATAACCAGCCTGCGCTGGTAGAGACCTTTCTCTCCGGCCGCGAACTGACCGTGGGTATTGTCGGCACCGGCCGTAATGCCCGCGCGCTTGGCGCGCTTGAAGTGGTGTTTGCCTCTTCGGCGGAATCCGATGCCTACGGCTATGTGAACAAGGCGGAATACCTTGATCGCATGCAGTATCATCTGGCTGAAGACGAAGTGGGGCGCTATGCCGCGCAGGTTGCGCTGGATGCATGGCGTGCGCTGGGCTGCCGCGACGGTGGCCGCGTGGACGTGCGGCTGGATGCCGACGGCGTGCCGAATTTCATCGAGGTAAACCCCCTTGCGGGGCTGCACCCTGTAAACTCCGACCTGCCTATCCTTTGCTACAAGATGGGCATGACCTATCGGCAGCTTATCGGTGACATCATGGAATCAGCGCTGGAACGCACCGGTCTTGGCTCCATGCCTGTCTCCCCCGTCCATCAGGCCGGTGAATCCGCTGCGGAGGCGGTGCGCTAGCCATGCGCGCCGCAGTCATACACAATGCTTTGAATGGAACACGACCCGATCAGGAAGACACGCTTGTGCAGGCCCGCGCCGTGCACGAAGCGCTTGTCTCGCTCGGCATCGGGTCGTCCATTCTGAGCATGTCGCTTGATCTGGAAGCCGCCCGCACAGAGCTGGCGGCCCTTTCCCCCGACATCATATTCAATCTTGTGGAAGAGCTGGCGGACGATATCCGCCTTGCGCCGCTCGCGCCGTCTCTTTTTGCGCACATGCGTCTGCCCTTTACCGGATCGGATGCACAGGCGCTCACTCTTTCCGGCGACAAGGTGCTGTGCAAGCGCATCCTTGATGCGGCCGGTATTCCTTCGCCCGCGTGGGTATTGCCGGATGGCACCTGCGGCGGAATGGGGGCCGGCGGGAAGGCTGGCGGTCATGGCTTTGTGACGGGGCGCTATCTGTGCAAATCGGTACATGAGCACGCCTCGCTGGGGCTTGATGAAGATTGCCTTGTGGATGCAACCACCGTGAAGGATGTGACAGACCGCCTTGCCGCCTGCATCGCACGGCACGGAGGACACTGGTTTGCGGAACGCTATGTGGACGGGCGTGAGTTCAACATTGCCATTATCGCTGGCGTGAATGGTGACGAACCGCAGGTGCTGCCTTTTGCGGAAATAGAGTTTCGCGATTTCGGCGCAGACAGGCCGAAGATAGTGGGCTATGCCGCCAAATGGGATGAAGACTGCTTCGAATACGTGAATACCGTGCGGCGGTTTGCTTTTCCCGAATCGGATGCGCCTTTGCTCGCCATGCTTGCATCCGCCACCAAAGCCTGCTGGCACGCTTTCGGGTTGGCCGGATACGCGCGTATAGACTATCGTGTGGACGGAGACGGTTCCGCAGAGCATCCTTTCGTGGCATATGTGATTGATGTGAATTCCAACCCGTGCATTGCGCCGGATGCAGGTCTTGCTGCTGCCGCCCACAGGGCAGGGCTGGACTATGCCGCGCTTATCAAACGAGTTGTTGATGCGGGACTGAACCAGACTACCGCACAGAATATTGTATACGCAGCAGGAAAATGACATGTCGGCAGAATCGTCCGTATTGCATATAGAAGCGGTAACGTACCGGGAAACGGTCAGGGAATCCGATGCCGCTGATGTGCGGCACATTGTCCATGCCACAGGCTTTTTCACACCCGATGAGGAAGATGTGGCAGAAGAGCTGGTGCTGGAACGTCTCGCGCAGGGTGAAGACAGCGGGTACTACTTTGTCTTTGCGGAACAGGATGGTACCGTGCTTGGCTACACCTGCTACGGCCCGACTCCCGCAACCGAAGGCACCTATGATCTCTACTGGATAGCCGTGGCCCCTGCCTGTCACCATATGGGCCTTGGCAAACGCCTGCTGGCCGTCACCGTGGATAAGGTGCGGGCCATGGAAGGGAGACTGCTGTTTGCAGAAACTTCCGGTATGGAGAAGTATGTTTCCACGCGCAGATTTTATGAGCGTACCGGCTTTACGGCAGAGGCGGTGCTCAAGGATTTTTACCGCCCGGGTGATGACAAGGTCATCTACCGGCTGGAAGTGTAGGCAACGGCGGGGGATTGGTAGTGGCTTGTGTTCGCCGGAGTCGCAGGCAGGACAGGTAGTCCGTAAGGCCGGATGCGGCACAATGCCATCCTTTACGGCCCGCCACCTGCCGGTAATGTTTTTACCCAGGTATGAAGGAAACGGCCATGTTCCGCATTCGTCCCATATACGACACGCGCCTTCCCATAGATGTTCAGGCTGTCGAAAAAGCGCAGGAGATTCTGCGTGAACGTTTCCCGCTGCTGGACGAGGAAGATGTGCAGCAGCTCCCGGAGCAGCTCGCCAATCCTTTTCTCAAGCAGTACCGCTCCATCCTGTTTGTGGCGGAGGACGGCCGCGCCAATGTGCGCGGGTTTGCCTTGCTCTGCCATTTCACTGACCTGCATTTCTGCTATCTGGATTTTATTTCCGTCAGTCTGAAGCACGGTGGCGGGGGAATCGGTTCCGTGCTGTACGAGCGCATCCGTGAGGAAGCCCGCGCACTGGGAGATTCCGCCCTGTTCTTCGAGTGTCTGCCCGATGATCCGGCCCTGTGTCGTGACACTGCGGCGCTGAAGGACAACATCGCCCGCCTGCGGTTCTATGAACGGTACGGCGCGCGGCCCGTTATTGGCTCAGCCTACGAGACGCCGCTGACAGAGGGCGGCGATTGTCCGCCGTATCTGGTGGCCGATCCGCTCGGCAAGCCGCTCAAGGTTTCCCGTTCGCAGGTTCGCAAGGTGGTGCGCGCCATCCTTACCCGCAAATACAAGGGAACCTGTTCACCCGAGTATACGGAAATGGTGGTGAATTCGTTCAACGATCCGTTCGTGCGTCTGCGTGAGCCGCGCTATACTGCCGGGGAGGATGTGCCCCCGGTGCCTCCTTCCAGGGTGAGTGGCGATATGCGCATTGCCCTGGTGGTGAATGACAAGCACGACATCCATCATGTGCGCGAGCGCGGATACGTGGAATCGCCGGTGCGTATAGACAGCATCCGCAAGGCTCTGGAGAAGACCGGTCTTTTCGAGGAAATGTCAGTGCGTCATTACCCCGAAACCCATATCACCGCTGTGCACGACAAGGACTACGTTTCCTACCTCAAGACGGTGTGTGCCAAGCTGCCGGCAAACAAGTCGCTCTATCCCTATGTGTTTCCCATCCGCAATGCGTCGCGGCCGCCGCGAGAGCTGCCCGTGCGGGCAGGGTACTATTGTATAGATACCTTCACGCCGCTCAATGCCAATGCGTATAACGCGGCAAAGCGGGCGGTTGATTGCGGGCTTACCGCGGCGGAATCGCTGCTGTCTGGCAGGCGCATGGCCTATGCGCTGGTCCGGCCCCCCGGTCACCATGCGGAGAGCAGGGCATTCGGCGGGTTCTGCTATTTCAACACGTCGGCAGTGGCGGCGCACAGGCTTGCATCACTGGGCAGAGTGGCCGTGCTGGATATCGACTACCACCACGGCAACGGCACGCAGAATATCTTTTACAAGCGCAACGATGTGCTGACGGTATCCATCCACGGGCATCCTCGGTTTGCCTATCCCTATTTCAGCGGGTTCTCGGAAGAGGTGGGCGAAGGAGAAGGGCTCGGCTTCAACCGCAATTTCCCGTTGCTGGAAAAGGTCGACGGGCACCAATATTCAAACGTGCTCGTGCGTGCTTTGCAGACCATCAGGGAGTTCAAGCCGACATTTCTGGTTGTCGGTCTGGGGCTGGACCCGGCCAAGGGGGACCCTACAGGCACGTGGAGCCTTGCGGCAAAGGATTTTGCCCACAATGGCAGGCTTATTGGCAGGCTTGGTCTGCACACCCTTGTGGTGCAGGAAGGCGGCTACCGCATCCGCTCACTCGGGGTGAATGCGCGTAACTTCTTTGTGGGATTGTTTGAAGGAATGTCAGAGGGAGTACGCCGGTAACAAAGAGCGCGCAGCCTTAAGGGCTATCTGTGCGCAGGCAGTACAGATGTCTTTGAGGTGTTGGTGAATCGTTTTGCAGGCGGGTGTTCCATGAGGAATGCCCGCCTTTTCTTTTTGATATGGAACGTGATCTGACTGCTGATGGGAGAAGGGGGGGCAGGTCTGGAAGACTGATTATGTAAGGCAGGGCGGCCCGCGGTGACTGGCAGATCTGGCAGATTGGGCAGATCTGGCAGATTGGGCAGAACTGGCAGATTGGGCAGAACTGGCAGCAGGAACGTCAGCTGGACTGTCGAACATAATCATCAGCAGGGCAGGCTGGCAAAAAGAGTCTGGCAGACGAGTCCGGCAGAAGATTATGGCAGAACAGTTCGGCAGGCTAATCGGCTTTGTTGAATCCTTCAGGAT
This sequence comes from Desulfovibrio subterraneus, assembly GCF_013340285.1. Classification (NCBI taxonomy): domain Bacteria; kingdom Pseudomonadati; phylum Thermodesulfobacteriota; class Desulfovibrionia; order Desulfovibrionales; family Desulfovibrionaceae; genus Desulfovibrio; species Desulfovibrio subterraneus. The sequence goes on from NZ_BLVO01000005.1 coordinate 215,867, forward strand.
CAGGGCCGCTATCAGTGCTGCCGTTGCTGCCGGAACCGATGATATCCCGCACCGCCTGCAGCGTCTGCCCACGGTCCTGAGCCAGTCGCTGCCATTTCTTCTTTTCCTTTTTCAGCGCCTCGATGGTGTGCAGCATGTCGCGGATGGTGTGGGCCGGATACCCGTATGCGGCGAACTGCCCCTTGCGGAGTTCTTCATCGTTGAGCTGGCGGATGGCATTGAGTTGGCTTGCGTTCAGGATCATGGCGGTCGGGTAATCTATGGTTATGGGTTGTGAGTCACAGCGGATGATTCAGGAGTTGGCATCCTAAAAAAAGTCGGTGGAAAAAGATAGGAGAAAGAGGAAGAAGCCATACTGCAAAGCAGTTATGCTGTGTTGCCGTATGGTTTATGCGGATGACGGTCAGAAGATAAGGTAGGGCATTCGTGGATGCCGCACAGCAGACAGAGTAGCTTGGAGTGCCCTTGCTATGAATGCGAGGAAGGGGAGGTGGCTTGTAAGAGGAGGGGGCAGGGTAGGATAATACGATAGAAGACGGCAGAAGGCTTGAGATAGGAATGGGAGACGAATAAGACATGATGAGTGAAGCATTGATTTAAACCGTTAATTCAGCTAGATAGCCTATCTTTGGTGAAAAATCTCAAAAACCTTGTTGACGTGCGTCGCTGATTTGCTTAAACCCTCCTTCCCTGCACCGGCAGGGACAGTTCTTTCACATCACGAGTTCTTCCATCTCCCTTGTATATTTGGGAATCGATCGTAAAGACCGGTTCCGACAGGCAGAGCAGATCGCCGAAAAAAGTTTCAAAAACAACTTGACGGTGAACGCGAAGCTCTGTAGAAGCTGCCTCTCGCTTCGGCGAGAAGTTCTTTCAAAAACACAAGGGCGTCACATCAGGGTTTCACCCGACCGCATGAAGGCATTCAGTGAATGCATCATGAAGCCGCAAGGTTCAGGTCACCGGCTGAAACGACTTCGAAAAAAAGTTGAAAAAGATGTTGACGGAGCGATGAGGAAGTGCCATAAGCCTCCCTCGCCGCTACGGAAAAACGCCGTGCGGAACTTGAGGTTC
>NZ_BLVO01000006.1 GCF_013340285.1 Desulfovibrio subterraneus
CGGTCACGGCTCCGGTGTCAGTTCCGGTGATGACGGGTGCATCTTCGGTACCGTTCACCGTGATGGTGATGGTGTGCGTGTCGCCGCCGTTGGTTGTCACCGTAAAGGTCTCGGTGCGGACGTCGCCATTGTCCAGCGCCTGTGCGCGGCCGTCCAGCTCGTATTTCCATTCACCGGTTTCAGTGATGGTCAGCTTGCCGTAGGAACCATCCA
>NZ_BLVO01000007.1 GCF_013340285.1 Desulfovibrio subterraneus
TGGCGGCGGCCTACTTTCCCACCAGCTCCCTGGCAGTATCATCGGCGATGGCGGGCTTAACTTCCGAGTTCGGAATGGGATCGGGTGTACCCCCACCTCCATGACCACCAAGACAAAGTTCTCGGGCCACCTGCATGCACCGGAAAGGCGAGCGGTATATGCCCCGTTGCCACGTCAGTCTGCAGTCGTGACCCAAAATTCGTAATTTGCTCAAGCATGCGGTCACTGAATCAGAAAAACTCCGGCCCTCATCGGT
>NZ_BLVO01000008.1 GCF_013340285.1 Desulfovibrio subterraneus
CGAAGCTCCTTGCAATTAAATAGCGAGTTGGACAAATTTCCTTAAAGGAGGTGATCCAGCCGCAGGTTCCCCTACGGCTACCTTGTTACGACTTCACCCCAATCATTAGCCCTACCGTAGGCGGCTGCCTCCCTTGCGGGTTAGCTCACCGATGTCGGGTAGAACCAACTTTCGTGGTGTGACGGGCGGTGTGTACAAGGCCCGGGAACGCATTCACCCTGGCATGCTGATCCAGGATTACTAGCGATTCCGACTTCAAGGAGTCGAGTTGCAGACTCCTATCCGGACTGAGATGCACTTTCTGGGATTGGCTCCACCTCGCGGTATCGCTGCCCTTTGTATGCACCATTGTAGTACGTGTGTAGCCCTAGGCGTAAGGGCCATGATGACTTGACGTCGTCCCCACCTTCCTCCCGGTTAACCCGGGCAGTCTTCCTAGAGTGCCCAGCATCACCTGATGGCAACTAAGAATAGGGGTTGCGCTCGTTGCGGGACTTAACCCAACACCTCACGGCACGAGCTGACGACAGCCATGCAGCACCTGTCTCCTGGTTCTCCGAAGAGCACCCTTCCTTTTCGGGAAGGTTCCAGGGATGTCAAGCCTAGGTAAGGTTCTTCGCGTTGCATCGAATTAAACCACATACTCCACCGCTTGTGCGGGCCCCCGTCAATTTCTTTGAGTTTCAGCCTTGCGACCGTACTCCCCAGGCGGGATACTTAACGCGTTAGCTACGGCACCGAAGGTCAAGCCCCCGACACCTAGTATCCATCGTTTACAGCGTGGACTACCAGGGTATCTAATCCTGTTTGCTCCCCACGCTTTCGCTCCTCAGTGTCAGTATCGGTCCAGGTAGTCGCCTTCGCCACTGGTGTTCCTCCAGATCTCTACGGATTTCACTCCTACACCTGGAATTCCACTACCCTCTCCCGAACTCAAGCAATGCAGTATCAAGTGCAATTCCACGGTTGAGCCGTGGGCTTTCACACCTGACTTACAAAGCCACCTACGAGCGCTTTACGCCCAGTGATTCCGATTAACGCTTGCACCTTCCGTATTACCGCGGCTGCTGGCACGGAATTAGCCGGTGCTTCCTCTGAAGGTACCGTCAGCTGCAAAACATATTACTTTTTGCAGGTTTCTTCCCTTCTGACAGGAGTTTACGATCCGAAAACCTTCATCCTCCACGCGGCGTCGCTGCGTCAGGGTTTCCCCCATTGCGCAATATTCCCCACTGCTGCCTCCCGTAGGAGTCTGGGCCGTGTTCCAGTCCCAGTGTGGCAGGCCACCCTCTCAGGCCTGCTACTCATCGTTGCCACGGTAGGCCGTTACCCTACCGTCTAGCTAATGAGACGCGGACTCATCCATTGGCAGTAGCTTGCAAGCAGAGGCCACCTTTAACGTTGCCATATTATCCAGTATTATCAGTCGTTTCCAACTGTTATTCCGAACCAATGGGTAGATTATCCACGCGTTACTCACCCGTGCGCCACTGTACTCATTCCCGAAGGAACTTTCTCGTTCGACTTGCATGTGTTAGGCACGCCGCCAGCGTTCAATCTGAGCCAGAATCAAACTCTCCAGTTCAAATCTGTGTCTTCATGA
>NZ_BLVO01000009.1 GCF_013340285.1 Desulfovibrio subterraneus
CAAAAACCTTGTTGACGTGCGTCGCTGATTTGCTTAAACCCTCCTTCCCTGCACCGGCAGGGACAGTTCTTTCACATCACGAGTTCTTCCATCTCCCTTGTATATTTGGGAATCGATCGTAAAGACCGGTTCCGACAGGCAGAGCAGATCGCCGAAAAAAGTTTCAAAAACAACTTGACGGTGAACGCGAAGCTCTGTAGAAGCTGCCTCTCGCTTCGGCGAGAAGTTCTTTCAAAAACACAAGGGCGTCACATCAGGGTTTCACCCGACCGCATGAAGGCATTCAGTGAATGCATCATGAAGCCGCAAGGTTCAGGTCGCCGGCTGAAACGACTTCGAAAAAAAAGTTGAAAAAGATGTTGACGGAGCGATGAGGAAGTGCCATAAGCCTCCCTCGCCGCTACGGAAAAACGCCGTGCGGAACTTGAGGTTC
>NZ_BLVO01000010.1 GCF_013340285.1 Desulfovibrio subterraneus
CGGCGTCCGCATCCACGGCCGTCAGCGTACCGGAGGCAGCTACGGTCACGTCTTCAGTCACGGCTCCGGTGTCAGTTCCGGTGATGACGGGTGCATCTTCGGTACCGTTCACCGTGATGGTGATAGTGTGCGTGTCGCCGCCGTTGGTCGTCACCGTAAAGGTCTCGGTTCGAATATCGCCATTGTCCAGCGCCTGCGCGCGGCCATCCAGCTCGTATTTCCA
>NZ_BLVO01000011.1 GCF_013340285.1 Desulfovibrio subterraneus
TCTGGCACCAAGGCATCCACCAAATGCCCTTAATAACTTATTTTTCTTAGACTTCCTTTCCGTCCCTATCGATTGTCAAAGAGCAGAGGCATAAGCCTCAGCCAAGTTGATACTTGGATTGCAGGCACCATGGTACATGGTACGAACTATCAAACATCTACTTGTAAAAGAGCATAACCAGCCATCAAAGTTTGAAAGTGGTGGAGATGAACGGGATTGAACCGATGACCCCCTGCTTGCAAGGCAGGTGCTCTCCCAGCTGAGCTACATCCCCACTTGGTCAAACTAATCCCCCGGCACCTGTTGCGTCCTCATATCATATGAGGCAGGTAACGCACCGCACATTGTGGCGGTGTTAATGCACTGCTTGCAGTGTCTTAAGGGGTGATGGTGGGCCTAGGAAGACTTGAACTTCCGACCTCACGCTTATCAGGCGTGCGCTCTAACCAGCTGAGCTATAGGCCCATCGGCTTTCAAAGAACTTCAGAGCGAAGCTCCTTGCAATTAAATAGCGAGTTGGACAAATTTCCTTAAAGGAGGTGATCCAGCCGCAGGTTCCCCTACGGCTACCTTGTTACGACT